>DAHXMQ010000073.1 GCA_027371625.1 Candidatus Methanoperedentaceae archaeon
TATGGCATGAAGACCGAAGAATTCTAAAAATGATAGGGGAAAGGATGTGAATGGCAAAACTTAAAGCACACACCGTCTCCAGCGGAAAAGCAAAGGGTGAAGCACTTGTTACCACGCAGCCCATTTCACTTCTCGGAAGTATAGACACTAAAACAGGCGTCGTGATTGAAAAAGGGCACGAACTCGAAGGAAAGAGCATAAAAGGAAAAGTGCTTGTATTTCCCGGCGGTAAAGGCTCGACCGTGGGCTCCTATGCGATCTACCAGCTCAAGAAGAACGGCGCCGCGCCCTGCGCCATGATAAATCTAAAAGCCGAGCCTATTGTCGCAGTCGGCGCCATAATCTCGGAGATACCGCTTGTCGATGGGTTGGAGAAGAACCCACTTGCTGCGATAAAGACCGGGGATAAGGTTTTAGTGGATGCGATTGTAGGAAGCGTGGAGATTCTATGAACGATGAGAAAGGTTATATGGAAATAAAGATGAGCAGCGGCTGGTTCCTGACGATATCGCTTCAGAAAAGCGAGAGGGGCGAAGAGGAAAGCGAGTATGTGGAGATAGCCAAGGAAAGAGGCGGGCAGAAGCAGAGGCGGTTCTTCCTGAATCCGAAGTATGCAAGGGCGCTTGGAGACGCGCTTGTGAAGTTCGCTGATGAGAACAAGCTTTAATCTGCGTTCATCTGCGGTTATTTTTGATTTTTTTTCTGGCTATTTCCTTTCTTACAGATTCCCTGTATCCGGGCTTGAATTTCATCAGTATCAAAATTATCTGATACCTGAGCAGCAATATAAACGACGTAATCCCGATTGCAAAACCTATAACGAGGATTATTTTCGGGGCAAGCGGCAGGCTGTGGATATCAAGCATAGACTTATTTCTGGTGTTCCAGACCGAACTCCCTGTGCAGCACTTCAACAGCTTTCTTTGCAGTCTCTTCGCTTACTGCAAATGAGATATTGTGCTGCGACGAGCCCTGCGAAATCATTATCACGTTCACCTGTGCACTCCCAAGCGCACCGAAAACGCGTCCTGCCACGCCAGGGGTATTTGCCATCCCGGCGCCCACGACAGCAACCACAGCGATATTCCTGTCCTGTGTCACTTCCCTGATTATGCCGTTCTTGAATTCAGCCTTTATCGCCTTTACTGCCTTATCAAGATGAGCCTCATCAACCACGATGGAAATATTTGCCTCCGATGAACCCTGTGAAATCATCACGATATTGACCCCTGCATTCGCAAGCGTGGTGAATACGCGCGCAGCCACGCCTATCGTGCCAACCATCCCTGCACCTGAGATGTTAATGAGCGCAACTTTTTTAATCACGGTCACAGCTTTCACTATATCCCTGCTTTTTTTCTCATCCTTAACCACCAGCGTTCCCGCAAGCTCAGGGTGGAACGTGTTCTTGACGCGCACAGGTATGCGGTGCCTTATGGCAGGCTCAATAGCCCTCGGATGGAGCACCTTGGCGCCGAAATACGAAAGTTCCATGGCTTCGATGTAAGAAATTACCGGTATTGGTCTTGCCTCGGGCACTATGGCTGGGTCTGTCGTCATGATGCCGTCCACCTCCTTCCACAGCCATATCTCGTTCGCCTTGAGCGCAGCCCCAATTATGGATGCCGTGAAATCCGAGCCTCCTCTTCCGAGCGTGGTGATAATCCCGGCTTCGTTCTCTGCGATGAAACCGCAAACTACAGGGATACATTCATTCAGAAGCGGCTCAAGCCGCTCTTTGACAAGGGAATAGGTTACATCAAGGGGTTTGGCATTGCCGTATTCATCCGTTGTTACTATTCCTGCCTCGCCTCCCGTGAACGAGCGTGAGCTAACTCCAAGCGATTGCAGGGAACCGCAGAGTATGGGTGCAGCCAGCCGCTCGCCGTAGGATGAGATATAATCGACCGACCTCATGGTAAGTTCGCCGAGGTAGCATATGCCGATAAGCGCCTTCTCAAGTTCTTCTATGCGAAGGTCAATCTCAGCATTAACATTTTCAAGGATTTCGGTACTATTTATGGCTTCGCGGGCAGCTTTATGATGCTTTTCTTTGAGGTCAGCAATGAATTCATTTACTGAAGAGGTTTTCCCGGTTTCCGAGGCTTCACAGGCGTTCTTGAGAAGCGCATCCGTGATGCCGCCGAGAGCCGAGGTCACGAGAACGATTTCATTCCCTCTATCGCGATATTCCTTCGCAAGCTCTGCGACATGCCTCATGCGGACGCCGTCGCCAACAGACGTGCCTCCGAACTTCATCACGAGTCTCATACGGAGTTTTCAATCGGTGGCGGGAGTATTAAAGATTTGCAAATAATCCTTATATCATGAAGTCGAATAAGGCAATATGAAAGTCAGCTTCTCCTCCCTCGCCCTCGTGAACAACCCTTTTGACTGGGCTTATGATTTGGAAGAGCTGGGCTTCACGGGCTGGGAAATCGTGAGTGAAGGGAAACAGCAGTTAAACGATGAAACGCTTTCTGAAATTAAAAACGTCATTGAAACCACCGATCTTGTACTCACGCTCCATCTTCCGTTCTCTGACCTCAATCTCGGGAGTTTGAACCACCCGATATGGAAAGAGACCATCCGCCAGATGACAAAATGCATCGAGCGAGCCTCGGATTTCGTGGAGCTTGCTGTTGTCCATCCGGGCCAGCTCTCGCCTCTTGGGATGCAGCTCCCCGATATGGCATGGCAGCAGAGCATTGAAGGCTTGCGCGATATATGCGATTTTGCGGATGATTTCGGCATTAAAATCGGAGTGGAGAACATGGTGAACATGCCGCATGTCTTCGGAAAACAGCCGGGCGAGATTCTTGGGATGATAGAATCGCTTGAGAGGGAGAACGTAGGATTGACGCTTGATATGGGACACGCAAATACGAACGGCAATGTTCTTGAATTCCTTGAGGATTTAAGTAGAGCTGTGCATGTGCATCTCCATGATAACAAGGGGAGAAGCGATGAGCATCTTGAGCTCGGAAAAGGCACTATCGACTGGAAAGAGGTCATGGGAAAATTCAAAGGATATAAGGGAAGGTTCGTGACCGAGGCAAGAACAGTGGAAGAAGGGAGTGCGAGTTTAAAATATCTGAAGAGCATTAAATAAAAAATATTACCCAAGCCTTATATAGAATTTAACCTATTATTTAATAGTCAAAGGAGGGTAAGATGAACATCGTTCCTTCGTATATCCCTGGTTTAGATGACATTCTTGAGGGGGGTTTCAATAAGCCCTCGGTTGTACTGGTGGCTGGGGCTGCAGGAAGCGGAAAAACCACATTCGCTGCCGAATCGCTTTTCAATGCAGCAAAGTCAGGCGAGACGTGTCTTTTTATTTCAACCCTCTCAGAACCCCCTGCAATGATTAACAGCTACATGTCGCGCTTTTCCTTCTTTGACCAGACGCTGTATGAAACCAACAAAATGAACATCTTCAGTATAACCGAATCATTGTTAAAAGAAGGCTCGGCTGCTGTTTTGGAGTTCATAAACAGGAAAATATCTCTGCTTAAGCCTGCAAGGATCGTGATAGACCCTCTGACAGTGCTTGGCGACGTTCTTAAATCCGGACGACCTGTAACCGACGATGAGAGGCGAGGGTTCTATTTTGATTTATTCACTTCCATGAAAAGCTGGAATACGCTGGTCATTATCACAGGCGAATTCGTACTTGAAGACCTTCGCAAAAATGTGGTGGGTTACCTTGCAGATGCGATAATATACCTTTCTGAGGAAACCGTGGGCATGCGGGTGGAACGGAATATTCACATCCTGAAAATGAGGGGACAGAGATACATTTCCGGGAAGCATTCGTTTGATATAAGGGATAAGGGAATAATCGTCTTCCCGCGCCTTTTGCCCCAGACATGGGCAGAAAAACCCGCCCCTTCTTTCAAGGTCAGCACGGGTGTTCCAGGGCTGGATAAGATGCTAAAAGGCGGTATCCTCAAGGACGATGTAATGCTGATTTCAGGAACCACAGGCACAGGCAAAACCACATTCGGTCTCCATTTTATATGCGATGGACTTAACAGGGGTGAGAATGCGCTGATAATTTCCCTTGAAGAAAGACCTTCCAAGCTTGTAAGGAATGCAAAAACCTTTGGCATGGAGCTTCAACCATTTATAGCAAAAAAAATGCTGGAAGCTCTATATGTTTCTCCTGTTTTATACCATCCCGATGAGCAGGCTTTGATATTAAAAAGAAAAATAATTGAAAATAATGTGAAACGCATCCTGTTTGACGGTATAGAGAACCTTGAGACCTCGATTCCCGATAATATAGAACGTAAAAACTATATCACCGTGCTGCTCGACCTCTTTTCTTCCATGGGCGCTACAACCTGTGTCAACAGCGAGATTTCTGAACTTTTCGGGGCAGTAAAATTAACCCATGAAGCCCTCTCGGGTGCAGTTGATACCATAATTCTCCTGCGGCATGTTGAGATCGAAGGAAAGATGCACGGTGTCCTGAGCATACTTAAATCGCGCGGCATTGAACACGACACTGAGATACGGGAATTTGAAATCACAGAAAAGGGCATCAATGTAAAGACAGCGATGAAAGGGTATGAAAGCGTGCTCAGCGGGAGTGCGCGCAAAACGCCTGTGGATGTATTCAAGGAAGCGTTTGGTGAAAAGCCTTGATAATCAATACCACGAATTTTTTCATATTAGTTCTGGTTCTTGGTGTTTCATACGTGTTCCTTATCGGATTTCCCTTCAGTATTGCCTATTTTTATGAGAAAGTTTTTAAAAAGCCTGTATTCCCTTATCTTTTTATCATCTCGGGTATTTTATTCATCGTTTCTTTTCTATTTTTTCTTTATAACTTTTTCAGCGACACAGGAGGCGTCTTTTTTGCCTCAGGTGGTGTTTTATTAGCCGCTGCAAGCCTGCGGCTTTACTATGTAATGACAGGGAGGGATTAGGATTACACCGGAACTGCATCTGCTGTTGCTATCTTTCGGGACTATTGGTATTGTCATTTTTTATCTTGTGCTCGCAAGGCGCAGCGCTCGAATGGGGAATGGACTCGGACTTGCACCATATTATCTACTGGATTATGCAGCATGTATTATTGCTTTATCAAGCATATATGTCCATGCACAGTTGCATGCACAGTTGCATCCACAGCCATCTTCCCTTGATTTGCAGGGACTGTATATATCCCTGCTTCTCTTAAGCAATGTTATCGTTATTCTTGTTTCCTTCAAGTACTGGTGGTGGTTAAAGGATGAGCTTCTAAGTAAATCAGAACAGGGAGGTAAATCACATGAGTAAAAAAATAATGGTCGTGGACGATGAGCCGGACACAGTGGATTTGATAAAACTGGTTCTTGAGACCGAAGGATTTGAGGTTGTTCCGGCATACAGCGGCAGGGAGTGCCTTGAAAAACTCGAAATAGAAAAGCCAGCGGCAGTGCTGCTGGATATAATGATGCCTGAAATGGACGGCTGGGAAGTTTTCAAAAAAATCAGGGAAAAATATGAGGATATGCCTGTGGCTATGCTCACTGTAAGGAGCCAGAACATAGATAAGATGCTCGGGCTGCACGTGCTCAAAGTGGATGATTACATCACCAAGCCTTTTGGAAGAAAGGAACTCGTGGAAAGGGTAAAAAAGCTGGTTGAATCGTGAAAAACCTGAGTATAAGACACAAATTAATAATTTTTTTAATACTTATCTCGATCCTGCCCTACGCTGTAATAAGCTACATCAATTATTCAACAGAAAAAGATACCCTTGAGAAAAAGGTATTCGAGGATCTAAGTGGACTTGCTGAGGCAAAGAGCACCCATATCTCAACCGTTGTGAATATCGGTATAGAGCAGGTCAAGGAAGTTGCCACAGCCAACTTCCTGCAGCAGCTTGAAAATAGAAATACAGGTGATATCAATCTCAATCTTTTGAGAATAAGAAGGGAAATTCCTGAATTTTTTGAGATATCTGCTCTTGACGTAAATGGCACAGTTCTGGCTTCTACTGAAAGCGGGCTTCTAAATAAGAACTACAGCGAAGAAGATTTTTTTGAGAAAGGTAAAGAAGCTCTGTATCTTGGAAACATAGATTATTACGATAACAAAACTGGATATATACTCTCATATCCTGTATTGAACAGAAGTACAGGCAAACTAATAGGCGTAGTTGCAGCCACTGTTTATCCCAAGTTCATATACGAAGTCACAGGCGATTATACAGGTCTGGGGGAAAGCGGCGAGGTTCTCCTTGTCCGGAAAAGAGGAAACGAAGTCGTTTTTTTGAATCCCTTGCGCCATAATCCTGATGCTGCGCTTCGCCTGAAATTTCCTCTCGATTCTAACCTTGCTAAGCCCGCAATTCTTGCAGCAGAAGGGGGAAACGGAACCATCCAGGCGCTGGATTACCGCGGAAAGGAGGTTTTCGCTGCGTATTCCTACATCCCTTCAGGGAACTGGGGTCTGGTCGTAAAGATGGATGCTTCCGAAGCATTGATGCCTTTGACCAGGTTTGCTGAGAGATCCATCGCACTTGGTATATTTTATTCTACCGTAATTATTGCGCTGGCAATCCTTCTCGGGAGAAAATTTACATCTCCGCTTATAAGACTATCAGATGCTTCTAAAAAAGTAGCCAAAGGCTACCTTGATGTTCATATAGAACCTGAGAGCAGGGATGAAATAGGTGAGCTTGCAGGTTCTTTTAACATCATGGTACAAAAATTGAAGGAGTTATACGAGGGTCTGGAGCAGAAGGTGAAGGAAAGAACCAAGGATTTGAACAGGAGAAATCTTGAACTTGCTGCACTTATCAAAACAAACCAGAGCATTTCAAGCGGTCTTGATTTAAATAAAGTTCTGGATATAGCCGTCAGGGAAGCGGTAAGAATAGTCAACGTCTCATACTGCTCTATCGTACTCGTGGAAGGAGGAAATGATTACGGGACTGTTGCTTCTGAATACAGCCCAAGAGACCAATTAAAGCCTTCCATAGGAGAAATATTGTACCTCAAGGAATTTCCAACGCTGGGCGAAGCCTACAGCAGAAAGCAGTATGAGCTTGTTCCTGATACCAAAAACGCAGAGCTCTCCCCAAAAGAGAAAGAGATGGCAGACAGGCTGAATATCAGGTCTATCCTTGTAATGCCCCTTGTTATCGGGGAGAAAACACTTGGTACAATGCAGTTGAGCAGTCTTGGTGAAGTTAAAGAATTCACCGAGGAGGAAATCGGTGTATGCCAGACGCTTGCAAACCAGGCGGCTATAGCCATTGAAAATGCCCACCTGTATTCAGAACTCAAACGCCATGACAAGACCTTTGAGACGCTTTTTGAAATAGACAGGGTAGTGAGCCAGTCGTTATATCTGGATGAGCTATTAAAAGAGACAATTTCAAAAACCATTGAGGTCACATCATCGGATGCAGGCTGGCTTTATTTGCTGCAGGAGGATGGGGAGACCCTGATCATGGAGACATGCCAGGGAATATCAACGGAGCTTGCAACTGCTGCCTCGAAACTGAGGGTGGGGCAGGGGGTATCGGGTCTGGCAGTAAAATACGGAAAACCCGTAACCATGGACATCGAGAACTATCCGTATCCTGAGCTTGTTCCCCTTATGGCAAGGGATGGCATAACTTCCCTTGCAGGCATACCGCTCGTGGCGAAGGGAAAGATTGTCGGGGCTATGGTTTTATCCAACCGCAAGCACAGGATATTCTCAAAAGAAGATATCGATGTACTATCATCGATTGGCAGCCAGATAGGAGTGGCGGTTGAAAATGCAAGATTGTATTCAGAACTCAGGTACCATGACAAGACCCTCGAGACGCTCTTTGAAATAGACATGGTAGTGAGTCAGTCCTTAGACATTGATGAAATATTCAAGGAGGCGCTTGCCAAGACCATCGAGGTGACTTCATCGGATTTGGGCGCGATCTATTTGCTGGAAGAAGATGGGAACAAGCTGAGGTTGAAGACATCAAGAGGCTTATCTCCTGCTTTTGTTCATGCAGTTTCGGAGATAAAACTGGGTGAAGGTATAGCAGGAGCCGCGGCTCAAAACAGGAAGCCTTTCGTAACTGATATAGATCATTTCCCAACCCGTGAGCTTCTTCCCTACTTGGAAAAAGAAGGACTGATCACGCTTGTAGGTACGCCCCTCATTGCTAAAGGCAAAGTTGTGGGAGCCATGAACCTTGCCAACCGCAGGCGCAGGGTATTCTCGAAGGACGATATTGATGTACTTGCATCCATAGGCAGCCAGATAGGAGTGGCAATTGAAAACGCAAGATTGTATCAGGAATCCAGGGTCTCCTATGAAAAGCTGCAGTCGGCTTACGAAGAGCTTAAATCCCTTGATAGGATGAAGAGTGAGTTCCTTTCTAACGTTTCTCATGAACTCAAGACCCCGCTTGTTTCGATTCGCGGATACAGCGAGTTAATGTACGATGAAAAACTGGGCACTATTCCGGAGGCACAGAAAAAGGCACTGGAAGCCACAATCAGAAACACGGACAGGCTCACGCGCCTCATCGACAGTCTTCTGTTTCTGAGCATACAGCAGATGGGCGCACCTGAGATTAAGATGAAACCTAAACCCCAGTCCATCGATGAAATAATAACCTCTTCTATGGCAGATATGAATGTTCAGGCAGGGAAGAAGAACATAAGCATTATAAAGGATGTGGCTTCAAACCTTATGGTTATGGGAGACAGGGACAGGTTGACAGAGGTATTCATGAACCTTATGGACAATGCCATAAAATTCACACCACCGGGCGGTAAAATCACAATCAAAGCATGGGAAGAAAAAAACAATGTGCATACGACTGTAACCGATACAGGCATAGGAATTCCAAAGAATGTGCTTCCCTTCCTTTTCCAGAGATTTTATCAGGCTGATGCTTCCCTGACCAGGAAGTACGGAGGAACGGGTCTTGGGCTTTATATCTGTAAGAGCATCGTTGATGCACATAAAGGTGAAATCTGGATTGAAAGCGAGGTCGGAAAAGGGGCGACTGTTCACGTACTCTTACCGCGAATTAAAAGTTAAAGGCATGGTTTGCAGGACACAAGACGATTAGCAATCCAATGATGATAACAATAATGCTTATAATTAATAAAGATTATAATGCCTATGAATATTATCGAATGAAAATATAGCGAAAAACGATGCTTAATGTCAGCATGTGGTTGAAGGAACAGACATGACAGTTCGGGTATATGCCATTGCCTCTGGAAAAGGAGGAACCGGTAAAACTACAACAACTCTGAACCTCGGCGCTTCCCTGGCGATTCTCGGAAAAAAAGCCATAGTCGTGGATGCCGATATAGGTATGGCAAATCTCGGACTTTTAGTCGGGCTTGAAAACAGCAAAATAACACTGCACGAAGTATTAAGCGGGGAGGCTGAAATAAAAGAAGCCATCTATAACGGACCTTCGGGTCTTAAGGTGGTGCCAAGCGGATTATCTTTAAAGGGGTTCCAGAAATCCAACCCCGATAAATTGAAGCAGGTGATACCAGTTCTTTCACAGGGCATGGACTATGTATTAATAGATGCGCCTGCAGGCATAAGCAAGGACGGTCTTATCCCGCTTTGTGTTGCAGACAGAATTCTTCTTGTGGTAAATCCTGACCTTTCCTCTCTGGCAGATGCCATAAAAACAAAAACATTAGCCGAACTTCTCGGCAAGACAGTGGAAGGCGTGATCCTGAACTGTACCAAGCTTGAAAAGACTGAAATCAACCGAAATAAAGTCCAGGAGCTACTGGGTGTGCAGGTACTTGAAACGATACCTGAGGATGCAAATGTAAGACATTCTGCCGCATTAAAGATACCTGTAGTAGCGAGAATTCCCAATTCCCCGGCTTCGATTGCCTTTAGAAGGCTTGCAGCAAGGATAGCAGGGGAGAAGTTTATTGAACCCAAGGAGACAAGGAGTTTCTTTGGTTTCGCTAAGAAAATCTTTGGAGGGAAAAAGACGGAGTAAGGATAGTTTTATTAATGAGTGTATATTAATAAGATTAACTTTATTTGATAATTTAAAGAATTAAGATATAATAATATGGACGAGATACGAGAAAAAGTGCGTGGATTCTTAACTGAATTCACGAATCCGGATGAGAAGGATATTGAGAAGTTTGTAAACGATATAGCTACAGAAAATCCTTCTCTTGAGATTGAGCTGTTCAGGAAGAATTTAATCAAGCTCATAGAGCAGGCAGGAGAAATTACAGCTTATGAAAAAGGGCTTTCTTTTTTAGAACAGGATTCGCCTTCTTACAATGAACTTGAAACTGCTTTAAATGAAGCTAAAAAAGGGCAGCAGAATCTGGAAGATATTTCCGAACAATTAAAAACTGCAAAAAGAATTCTGGAATCGGTCAAAGAAGAAGTGGGTGAAGAGAAAGAAGAACGTTCAAAGAATCTAAGAAAGAATAAGAAAACTGTAAAAAAGGGGGGGAAAGGAAAAGAAGAAAGAATAGAGAAAGCTGAACTTGAGGGGATGGAAGGGCTGGTGCAGCGCTTCGATGCGGATACGACCCGTGAAATAATAAAGGAAGGGATGACACCTGAAAAACATGTCAAATTCGAACAACTTCAGGAGAAGTTATTATCCGATGTCGAAACAGGTATGAGAGAGCTCAAAGAGGCTCAGCCTGAAAAACCTCAGACCTTGTTTGGGAAGGTAAAAACTTTTTTTACAAAGGAGGCAGAAGAAATAGAGGGATACAATCAAGCATTGCATGGCCCGCTTGTCACCTTTGAAGGCGTAGCAGAGTATAATGAAGTCGAACGCTACTGGGTAAACGAACCTTATGCTTTTGTGGTAATCCTCTTTAACTCTGAAAAAAATTCCTATCTGTATTATGTGGTAGAACCAAAACTCTCAGATTTTGAGGATTTATTCCTGAAAGAAATTAAAGACAGACTGAAGGATGTCCTTCTTTTTGAAGATATAAAAAGCAATGAAGATAAGGAAAAAATTCTGACCTCTAAAGTCAAGCGTCTGGTAAAAGATTATGCCATCGATATAAGCCCGCTGACCCTTGAAAAAATATTATACTATACACGCAGGGATTTCATCAGATTCGGCAAGATCAACCCTATCATGCATGATAACAATATTGAAGATATTTCTTCCAACGGCTATGACATCCCGATATATCTTTACCATAAGAAATACACCAACATGCCCACGAACATTTATTATACCGAGAGCGAACTTGATTCGTATGTAATAAGGCTTGCCCAGCGCTGTGGAAAGCACATCTCGATAGCTGAGCCGATGGTTGACGCCACCATGCCCGATGGTTCACGCATCCAGATGACACTGGGTACTGAGGTAACAACCCACGGTGCAACATTTACCATTCGAAAGTTCAGCGAAGTTCCGATAACGCCCGTTGATCTGATTAACTGGAATACATTCTCGGCAGAGGAAATGGCGTACCTCTGGCTCTGCATTGAAAATAATAAAAGTTTGATCTTCTCAGGAGGAACAGCTTCTGGAAAGACTTCCTCTCTCAATGCAGTTTCCCTTTTCATTCCGTGGCAGGCAAAAATAATCTCACTTGAAGATACCCGTGAACTGAAACTTCCACATCCCAACTGGATTCCTGGAGTAACCAGGGATTCTTTTACTTCCGACGGAAAAGGAACCATTGACATGTATGATCTCCTGAGAGCGGCGTTGCGACAAAGACCAGAATACCTTCTTGTCGGCGAGGTCAGGGGTAAGGAAGCACTCACACTCTTTCAGGCGATGAGCACAGGTCACACCACGTTCTCAACCATGCATGCCGATTCGGTCTCAAGCGCCATACACCGTCTTGAGAATCCTCCCATCAGCGTTCCAAGGAGCATGATTCAGGCACTTAATATAATGAGCATCCAGGCGCAGACCTATGTAAACGGAAAAAGGGCACGGCGCAACATGAAACTTGTTGAGATTACCGATATAGACCCCACAACCAGGAACATAAGAACCAATGATATATTTGTATGGGATGCTTTAACAGATAAATTCCAGAGGGTTGGGGAATCAAAAGCTTTGAATGATATACTGGTCAGGAGAGGCTGGAATATAAAGGATTTGAAAAAAGAATTATCCAACAGGCAAAAAGTACTCGAATTCATGGTTAATAATAAAATTACAGATTTTAACGCAATTTCTACCATTGTTCATGATTATCAGGTAACTCCTGACAAGGTTCTCAAAAACCTGAACATCTCAGGATGAGAAAAATGGCGAATAAAATCGAATTATTTTTCCAGAAATTAAAGGTATTGCCATATGTCCTGCTCGGCGACAGGATGAGAGCGAGGAAGCAAGAATTCCACGACCTGAGAACGGCATTGAGACAGGCGCGTATCCCCATGTCCTATGAAATGTATATATCGAATGCAGTGTTCTACTCGGTACTCGCGGGTCTTGTGGGGGCGGTACTTGGATTGCTAACAGCTTATATAGTGGTAAGCAAAGTGGGGCTTCCGAAACAAATTACCCATCTCACATTCAATCCATCCAAT
>DAHXMQ010000384.1 GCA_027371625.1 Candidatus Methanoperedentaceae archaeon
TTGGATGGGGAGGAGGTAAAGAGGATTTTCGAGATATTGATTAAGATGAATATTGAAAGGCAGCATGAGTTGAGCGGGGAGGGGAATCTGCCGTGATTGAATCCTGATCAACAGAACCAACTATTTATACTGTGAGAGGCAAATACTCCATAAGGAGATGCGGTGAGATGAAACAAATCCAGATAACATTAACCCCGGCAGAATCGAAGCGAATAATAGCGATGGGAGTAAAAAAGCTCCCGGTTATCCAACAGGCACTGAAAAAGGGAATAATCCTGATAACCCTCGGCAGTACCAATGCGTATGTTGCAGAGGAGCTTACAGGAAAAAAAATAAACCACGCAAGATACGGAGCAGGCTACATCGACGGCACAACCACGGTCGTGCCAATTGAGAAACGCCTGCCCATGATTGCGCTGCGCGATGGGAAGGAAGTGTCTGACGACATCATCATAAAGGAAATGGGTGCAGGGGATGTGGTGATAAAAGGTGCAAACGCCCTTGATCCATTCGGCATCGCGGGTGTCATGATGGCAAATCCGCAGGGCGGCACGACAGGGAGTTTCATAGGGGCAATAATGGCAAGAGGAATAAATTTTGTCATTCCTGTGGGTCTTGAAAAATTCATACCCTATTCTGTGGTTGAGGCTTCAAAAAGGATAGGAATCCAGCGATGCAGCAAGGCGACCGGTCTTCCTGTGGGTGTAATGCCGCTGTTCGGCACGGTTATAACGGAGGTGTCGGCGCTCACGCTTCTCGGTGCTGAGGATGTTTTCCCGATAGGCGCCGGGGGTATAAACGGTGGTGAAGGTTCGGTGACTCTCTGTGTTATAGGAGAAAAAGCAGATGAGATTTTCGAACTCGTGCAGAAGGTGAAGGAGAAAAAAGGAGAGCTATAAAATCCGCGTTTATCTGCGGTTCCCCCTGATTCGATGTTCGTAAAACAGATAGAAAACGGTCTTGATCTTGCAGGCATAGCAAAACGCATCGCAGCGGTCTATGATACCTCACTTGCGCCCGGCAAAAGCATCCCGCCCCATTACCATCCGGATTTTGAAGAGATATATTATGTTCTCTCAGGCTATGGCATCATGACCATAGGCGATGAGCAAAAAGAAATCTCACGCAGCGATGTGGTGTATATCCCGGCTGTTTCGGTACATGCACTGGTGAACACAGGAAGCGTACCACTGCGTTTTATAACCGTAACAGTGAACCTTTCCTCAAACAAAACAGATGCGCAGCCGTACATAGGCTGAAAAAATAAAAAATAATATACTCAAGACATTAAGTCGCTAAACCCTTTCTCCATTCCCAGGCGCCTTCGCCACCACACCCAGCTCTTCCTCTATCCACTTTGCAAATCCATGCGTATTCTCCCCGTGCACCGTGAAAACAGTCTCAGTGCCATTGTCTGCGAATCTCTTCACCACTTCCTTTAACTCCCTGTCCCCGCAGTGAGCCGAGAAATCGTACTGCTCAAGCCTGCAGTTAAGCCTCAGCATATCCCTTCCATCCACGATGTAACCGCTTTGCAGTGCCCTTCTACCGTTTGTGTCCTCTGCCTGATAGCCTGTAAGATGGAGTTTCGATTTCGGGTCGTCGTGCACTCCCCTTAAATAATAAAGCACAGGACCGCCGTTCAGCATCCCAGCGCTCGTCACGATTATGCATGGTTCTTTGATAATGACCTCCCGCTCTTCCGGCTTTACGATACTGCCTGCAAAAGCCATTTCAAGTTTTTTGATGTCGCGAATACATTCGGGCTTTCTTTTTATAATGTCGAATACGTCAACCCCCATGCCGTCCACGTACGCATGAAGCCCGTGCTTCTTAAGAATGAGCATCATCTCCTGCGTCCTTCCTATGCTGAATGCAGCAATTACAGCTTTTCCACCGCTCTCAATGGTCTCCCTTATGGATTCGATAAGCCGCTCTTCCAGCATCTTTCGAGGAGTATGATTTTTTCCAAAGTACGTACTTTCTATTATCAGCATGCTGCTCTCAGGATGCTCCACGTCAGCGCCACGTTGCAGTTCTGTCTCTATTGTGTTTATATCTCCGGTATAGGACAGGCTCTGCTTATCCTTTTCAATATAAACCGAGGAAGAGCCTGGAATATGACCTGCATCATAGAGACATGCCGAATAGCCAGAGGTCGTGAACTCCTCCCTGTATTCGATCGCTCTTGCTTTTCTCTCGAATTCCTGAATCTCGTCGATATAATAAGGAATTACATGCCCTTTATTTTCGGCTATTTTCAGCGTGTCCCTTGCAAGAAGAGATGACAGCTTTGCCGTTAATGTCGTGCAGTATATTTCCGGCTCAAGATCCATGAGATTGGGCGCTAGTCCGCAGTGGTCAAGGTGTCCGTGGGAGATGATCAGGCTCTTCCTCGGTTTAT
>DAHXMQ010000099.1 GCA_027371625.1 Candidatus Methanoperedentaceae archaeon
CTATTGGAAGGAGGCTTAAAAAACATGGTTACTGATTTAAAGGAGTTTGCAAAAGCAGCGAAACCATCTATTGCCGTTGTGGGCTTGGGTGGTGCTGGTTGTAATATCACAACATGGATAGCAGAAAAAGGTATTGCCGGCGGCAGAATAATTGCAGCTAATACCGATGTGAATCACCTTTACGTTCAAAAAGCAGATAAATTGGTAATGCTTGGAGAAAAACTGTGCAAAGGGCACGGATGTGGAGGCTTTCCTGAAATGGGCGCTCAGGCTGCCAAGGAGAATATTGCAGAATTAAGGGCTGAACTTGAAGGTTCAAATCTTGTATTCCTTGTGGCAGGACTCGGCGGTGGAACAGGAACAGGCGCCATGCCTGTTGTTGCAGAACTCACACGAGAGCTCGGTGCACTTACAATCGGGTGCGTCACCATCCCTTTCACTATCGAGATGTCAAGAAGGGAGAAGGCAAGAGAAGCCATCAATTTACTCGCCCAATCCTGCGATTCGGTGGTAATAATCGATAACTCAAAATTGAGGGAAGTGGCAGGCAACCTTCCATTAAAAGAAGCTCTTAATGTTGCAAATGCGCTTGTCGGGGCATTTGTAAAGAACCTTACAGACACCATAACACAGCCAAGCCTTGTTAACCTTGACTATGCAGACCTGCGCGCCGTTATGGAGCGCGGCGGAGTCTCGTCCATAGGCATTGGCGAGGGCGATGGGGCGGAGAGGGTGAGTAAAGCAGTGGCGCAGGCAATCAGCACTCCCCTGCTTGACGTTACCGATCTATCCGCAAGCTATGGCGTGCTGATCCATATCGTGGGAGGCGAAGACCTCACTCTCGAAGAGGTAGCAGTTACGGGCGAGATGATAATGGACAAGGTGCCGAATACCAAGAGGATTATCTGGGGCGCAAAAGTGGACAACAGTCTGACAGGAAAAGTCCGTGTGATGGCTGTATTAACAGGCGTCGAGAGTCCGTTTGTATCTGGAAAGGTAAAGGAGACCGTGGTTGAAGAACCCGCGCCAGAACCTGAACCAGAACGACCGAAACCGAAGCCAGTACCAAGGGTGGAGCCTCCAAAACCGCAGCCAAAGGTGGAAGAAAAGAAGGGCATGTCTCCATATATCTGGGTTGCAATAATTGTGATAATTATAGTTATTCTGCTCTTGTATTATTTCTTATCTACCCAAGGTGGACCATAAATTTTTTGTTCAGGTTTAAACCGGAACTCTTTTTTATTACGGACTCGCCGCGATTCGAACGCGGGTCTGCGGGTTCGAAGCCCGCCAGGATATCCTGGCTACCCCACGAGTCCACGGGTTTTATAGTCTGGCAAGTA
>DAHXMQ010000385.1 GCA_027371625.1 Candidatus Methanoperedentaceae archaeon
TTTTCCCTCTCCTTTTTAATCTCATCAAGCAGCTCCCTAACCTCGCCAAGAGTCAGTATTTCCTCGCTGATAACCTGCTTCACTATCATAAGCCCTCGCTTATTTCTGCGGCGTCAGATGCTCAGGCAGAACAATAACTTCTTTCGCAAGTCCGACATCACAGACTTCGACGATATAGGCTCTACCCCGCTGACCTATGACCTTACCTGTCCTTCCCTGGAACTTCGGATGCGGCATCCCTTCCTGGATACCCGGGTCAAGATCGATGTTCACAATATCCCCTTCTGCGAATTCCTGGGTCGAGCGGCTAATCGGAGACAGTCCCTTCTCCCTAACCGTTTTCCTGAGTTTATATCTTGATTTCCTTCTTGTTCCGTGGGTTTTTGCCATAATTTCCTCGATAACCCCCGTATTTAAATACGAGATTAACCTACCTTAATAACTTCAAGCTCTATAATCTTTGCCTCGCTTCCTGTAAGCGATGCTATGCTTGGCACGGTGCGCCCTCCATCTCCAGAAACCAGTTCCTTTACATAGAGCCCGCCTTCGCAATGGACTTTAATCACAGCATTATTGGTATCAAATGATTCAAGCTCTGCAGAGTGAACAAGCCGCAATCGTTCAAGGTCTGCACGGCGATGAAGCACTCTCGTAGGTGTTTTCTGTTTGATGAGGGTTCCGCTTAGTATGTCAAGGGATGATTTAAGTTTTTCCTCGGTTGTGTTATGTTCGATCGTGAACCGGTAGATCTTATCAGCCTTCATGGATTTTAGTTTTTCAACATCCTCGCTTTCAACGAATTTGAGTTCTTGAACCTCTATTTTGCCGCTCACACCTTGATTTATCCTTATTTCGAGTGAGTTCAAATCTATATTCCTTATGTGCGGTTTCTTTGCTTCCACGACGAACGGTCTTCCTTCACCAAGCATCAGCGCATCGATATCTTCTCGACCTGCACCGTGGAAGGCGGTATCCTTGCATCTGGTTTCAGCCACAATATGAGGCTTGATGAGTTCGTCCACCGATTCTTGGTACATCCTGCCTGTATTGCCGCAGCGTTCGCATCCTTTCCCATTGCACTCCCTGCATGGCCATCGTGTCTGAGGAATTCCGCGCACAAGTTTTCGATATCTGCCGTAGATGTAGAGCGAATTTACTTCAAGTTCAACCTTCTCGTTTTCAATGTCAATCAGAACTACGATCTGTGGTTTTTTAAGATTTGCCCGCTTACCAGCGAGCCGCTCAATCCGCTTCCCCACCTCGCGATTCAGTTCGGTTTTCAGAGGCTCTGCAAACGTTGTGCCGCTTTGCGCCCAGATTATCTCCTCGTTCTCTGATAATAATCCTGTCATCTTCGTGCCGACAAGAAAATTATCATACTCATAATCCGAAAGTGCAGCAACCGCTTTATCAGCCCACGAATCAAGACTGGAAAACATGTTATTGCATACCCAGCATTTTCCTTCGCTTTTTGAAAGCTCATCCTTTAAGGCTTCGTCTTTCTCTTCGCTTGCTATCATGGCAAGCACAATTCTCATGGCTCTTCCGCGCTCGTCATTTGAAAGCCCTGTTGAGAGTTTTGCAAACTGCCGCCCAAGGCAGTGGTCGCAGATAGAACCTTCCTTTATGATTTTTCTCGCTATGTCAAGAATCATCGGCTCTCAATATGTGCCGTGTTCTAAATATGTTTCTCTGCCCTATCCATTTCGTTATGCAATAAAACGATACAGTGGTCGGCATGCAAAGAAAGTGGACCAACACTTACTATTTCATGCTCGTATCCCCTGATTATCTTCTCTTCCTCATCCGTCAAGCCCTCATGGTCGCCAAGCAAAAATAAAGGCTCTTCAAATTTCTTCCCGCGAATATCCATTCCATCCTCACGTAGATAGGTTATTTTTTTGTTCAACTCTTCAAGCAAGTTGCTGAGGTCTCCTTTCCTTATGCTCACCCCAGGCGTGGATTCTGTCCAGAAGCCCTGTGCATTCTTCTCAAGCGCTTTTTTTATTAGCGAGGCTGCACTTCTCTCGTCGGGGCTTAAATATCTCAAAGAGCTTCCATCGAAACGTACGAGCTTTGGCTGAGCGCCCCCTTTGAGGACTAGATAAACGCGAACATCTCTCCTTAGGTCGTGGGAGAGAAAGAGTGCAGCATTAACGCACCTGCACAGAATGTCCATTCTCCCTGCACCCGGGAGGTCGTTCAGTGAAAAAGGTGCGCTTACCGCTTTGTGACCGATGATGACAAAGGATTTCATGAGAATGAGAATACTTCAGACATATTAAAAAGATAGCTTAAACGGGAACCTCGTTGGGTTTGAAAACGTTTATTTTATTCGATATCTGGTTAAAATGACTATCGTACGTCACAATACAATCGCAATTTTCAACATATGCCGATATCGCATGTGGAATATCCGTCCTATCGCTCATTGAAAACTCGTCCTGATGCAGGATTCTCTTTTCACGCGACAAAAGTTCAGTAAGTTCGATTCCATCGATATCAAGGATTTCTTTTATTAATGCGAGACCAATCTTGCGCGCTGTTTTCTTATCCATGTAATCGAAAGGCATGAGAAAAAGTTCATGGATTGAATAAAAGGAAATAACGAGCGTTGATTCCTTTTCTTTGCTTTTTTCAATAAGTCTCTTGCATTCAGCATAACGTTTTATATCCTTATCTTTGAAATACGTCAGTGCTGCCAGAATTGTTGTATCAAGATAAAGCTTCATTTAAACCAGAGCATCTATCTTTTCTGGATTTTCAATAACGTCTGCCAGAGTTTTTGATAGAATCAGTGCCAGTGTCGATATCCCCTGTTCTTCGAGTAACTTCGTGCTCCTTGCTCTGGCTTTGTGAACTGCTTCTACGAGTTCAATTTTTTCTTTCTTCATATTGCAATACCTATTTTGATTATACACTTTAACCTATAAATAGGGTTATGTTTCATTCCAAAAACTACCAATAACGCAGCATTTCTTGCCAATTATAAGCGTTTGGATAGTTTTATTATGGCTCAAGCCATATATTTGTTAATATGAGTATCCAATTGTTTGATATTCCTATAGATGCTACATTGGTTTTTCAGATAGCTATGCCTATATTTTCAATTATCCTAATTATATTTGCATATCTAAATTACCGTAAGAAGCCCGCCACAGTTTCAAAAGTATCACAATCAATGAATAATTCATCCGGTGCAACTCAGCAAAGTGCTGATAATATGAATATTGGAAATCAAACAATTATTATATTGAATAATTGTGCCATCATTAATGGCGTACCTGACGTGAGTCTTAATATCGCTTAATACCTTTTAATCTCCCCACCGCTTCCTCCACCGTAAGCAGCTCCTGCTCGCCAGTCCTCATATCCTTGAGAGCCACCTTGCCTGCATCAAGCTCATTCTTCCCAACAATAACCACATGGCTTGCGCCTATGGTATTGGCGTATGAAATCTGATCCTTGAACTTGCGCCCCATCACATCTATATACGTAGAAACATGCTCCCTGAGCTTATTTGCAATCGCAATCGCTTCCTTTCTTGTGTCCTCAAATGAGATGACAACAATGCGCTTTGATGCCTCCGGCTTTGCCTCGCATATCTCCATCACCCTGTCAAACCCGATTGCATAGCCCGTTGAGGGCGTATCCTCACCCCCAAAGAGCGCCGAAAGTCCATAGGAGCCACCGCCGCACACCTGGTTCTGCGCACCCAAACCTTCGCAGTATATCTCGAAAACCATGCCTGTATAATAATCAAGCCCTCGCGCAATCCCAAGGTCAACTGTGTATTCAAGCCCGTACACGTCAAGAAGCGATAGCAGCGCTTCGAACTGCGACATTGCCTCGATGTCCCCGATTAATTCACGGGCTTCATGCACCGCATTATCCCCGTGAAGCCCTATCAAACGGAACAATTTTCCCTTCATCTCATCCTGCGCATTGATTTCGTCAAGGAACTCCTCAAGCCCCTTATCGTCCTTCTTGTCCACAAGCCTCATAATCTTGCTCCGGTGTTCGGGTTGCAGATCCTTCAGCAGCGCTCGCACAATGCCAAGATGCCCCACATGCAGGTCCCCTCTTATGCCCGCCATTTCCAGCATCTCAACAGCTAATGCGATTACCTCAGCCTCTGCCTCTGCCTTTGCGCTCCCTATGATCTCCACGCCGAACTGGAAAAACTCCCTGAAGCGTCCTTTCTGTGGTCGCTCGTACCTGAAGCAGTTATCAAAATAATAGAACTTAAGCGGTTTCGCCGTTCTTTGAAGTTCCTCCACATACATCCTCACCACAGGTGCGGTTAGTTCAGGGCGAAGCGCAATCTCTCGATCTCCTTTATCCCTGAAATTGTATATCTCACTTAGTATGGCTTCCCCTGATTTCAGGGTAAAAAGCTCGATGTGCTCAAAGGTAGGGGTCTTTATCTCGCCATAGCCCCATCGCTCTGCAACCCCGCGCATCCTGTTCTCCACGTACCTTCGCCTTGCCATCTCTTGTGGAAGAAAATCGCGCGTGCCTCTGGGCTTTTGTATTTCCATATTTTCCCGATAACAGCGTTGTTCTTTATAAACTGTATGCTTTTCATGGCAAGGCTTAAATATGCTTTCTGATGTTACCACCGTGCCTATGGGTCTCTTAGAAAAAGTAAAAGAATTCAATAATAGCAAGAATCCCGTGGTCGGGCTTTTAAGGGATATTATCTTTGTAGTAGCTGTCGTTGCAATTTTCGCTTCAGTTTCCCACCTTGCTCTTGGGCTCTGGGCGCCAATGGTTGCTGTGGAAAGCGGCAGCATGATACCGCACATCGAGGTCGGGGATATCATCTTCGTTCAGAGCATCGACCGCACCCAGATAATAACATACGAAGAAGGGGAAAATATAAATTATACATCATTTGGCGAATACGGCGATGTTATTTTGTACAAACCCAACGGGATAGAAGGAGTCACGCCTATCATCCACCGGGCTATGTATTATGTCGAACAGGGTGCACCAATGTGGCAGGGAGGACCTCCTGCCCCTCATGCAGGTTATATCACAAAGGGAGACAACGTCATAACAAACCCTGCGTATGACCAATGCTTAGGCTCAGGGGCAGGCTGCGAAGGAATGTTTGGTTTACGCGATCCAGAGGGTCGCCCTATGCAGCCTGTTAAAAAGGAGTGGATAATCGGGGTTGCACGGTTTTACCGAATACCTTTGCTTGGTTATGTCTCTATCATTCCCAGAAAGATACTAAGCATATAACTTAGCGTGATTTATGACGCAAAGTTTATTAGAACCTTAACTCCGCAATTTTTTAGGGAATATATTCATATCCAATGCTTCTGCCAACTTTAAAACCTTATTTGGTATCTCACTCAATTTCTTCTTTTTACCAAGATTGATTTCATACACTTTTGAAA
>DAHXMQ010000144.1 GCA_027371625.1 Candidatus Methanoperedentaceae archaeon
GTGCTCCTTATGGAAAGGGCGTGGAAGAGCTCGTCCAGAAAGAGATTGTGAAATCGTTGAGGCAGAAAATACCAGTCGAGCAGGCGCTTGATTATTACCAGGTCGGCAAGAAGAGAAGACTTGCCATCGTGGCGGCAACACGGAAAAAGACAGCCGGGAAGGGCGAACCCCTTGTTTCTGAAGAAATTGAACTGAAACCTGCGAAAGAAGAGCTTGCTGAGTTTGAAGCGGAAGCTGAAAAACCCGTAGCGGTTGAAGAGCAGAAAGAGGAGAAAGAAACTCCTTTCCAAGAACACATAGAGCAGTTGAAGGGTACGCTCAGCGCGAGGCTGATTGATGAGCAGAATAACGTCATAAACGAGGTGCCTGTGCGCGATCTGGCAACTGCCTTGAAAGACTCAAACGGCAATATCAAAAGCGTGGTATTCGATGGGGTGATAACCCAGAGAATCGTGGATATCGCAGCAGAGAAAGGAGTAGAAACCATGATTGGTGCAAAAATGGGAAACTTAGTGAAAACTCCTGTTTTCATACATATCGAGACATCAAGCGAATTATAATGAATGTGGGTTAAGCCTCACCCCGATTTCAGCCCCGAAAGACCGCTGTTCGTATGCGTCCTTGCAAATACCGAGACAGCCAAGATCCCGAATATATCGGCGGCAGGGAAATCACCAAAGCTTACAGACTATACCCCGGCGGCTGATGCCGAGCTTGTGGAAACAGGCAACGCCATAAGCATCAGCGAGCCCGCAATGACACCCTCTGGTGCCCCAACGCCTGCGGTTTTAACTCGTGCTTCGATGCTGCTCACAGGGATCCCATGCCTTTTCATAAACTGTGGTCTTCGCATCCGCCCGAAAGTGCCTGCCATTGATATTAACGCACTCCCTGGCGGGGATATCAGGAAAGGAAATGCAGTGGCGGATGCTGCGGACATTTATAAAAAATCCCATGTTCTCGGAAAAAAGCTGTCTAAATTCTCCGATTTTGTAATAATAGGTGAAAGTGTGCCCGGGGGAACTACCACAGCCCTTGGAGTCCTGAAGGCGCTGGGGTATGACGGCAAGGTTTCCTCAAGTTTTCCAGAAAACCCCCTTGACCTTAAAAACTCGGTGGTGTCTCTGGGAATGAAGAATGCAGGAATAACGTTTGGGAGTTTAAGGAACAAACCCCTGCGCGCGGTTGAATGCCTCGGCGATCCGATGATGGCAGCGGCAGCAGGACTCGTGGACGGGCTTGAAACAAAGACCGTGCTTGCCGGTGGGACGCAGATGGTCGCTGTGCTTGGCATAATTAAGCATCTCGACCTCGTGCGGGATGTTTCCATCGCCACGACCTGTTACGTTGCCGGCGACCCGAGCGCCAATTTCAGGGAAATGACAGATATTATGGGATACCAGGCTTTCACAGCCGACCCCGGCTTTGGGAACTCGAGGTTTGCCGGGCTTCGGATGTACGAGAGAGGGGATGTCAAGGAGGGAGTGGGAGCAGGAGGCGCCATGTTCGCCTCAGCAATGATGGGTTTTTCGCAGAAGGAATTCAGGGAAAAAACCGAGGAAGTGTGCGAGAGTATTTTCGGTACTATTTCATAATATTCCAGAAAATCATAAATCGATAGTTATAAATATTATAAAACAGTTAATCTTTGGTGGTTACTATGGTGAAATATAATTCAAACATACTATTAATAGTAGTCATTGTGTTGGCAGTTCTTTTTTCGGGATGTACAGGCGGTCAGGATGTTTCTTCGGTGGTCAAGGCTTTACCTGAAGTTCAGCAATTTATGAAAGAACATCCAAATGCTCAAATAACCGTAACATATTGGTCAAAAGAAGAAATAGCCAATTCATCTCAAGATATAAGCCAGCAATGTGGTAAGCCTATAACCCCTGTAGCCATGTACAAAGCAATAGTAAGCGATGGGGATTTAAAAATTGTTTCATGGATTAATGCTGATAATCAGATAGTTGTATGTTCTATAACTCAAGGCAGTGGCAGTATAAGCAATCAGCCCACTCCGACAATAGAACCGACTTCGACTATACAACTCCCAATAATAAGTTCACGAAAACAGGCGCCTCAGGCAAGCATAATATTATCAAGCGCATCGACAGCAACAAGCACCATTACTCTTACACACAATGGTGGAGATTCCGTAGATTTGTCTAAAACGAAAGCGATTATAGATGAAGGCAGTAATCATGAAGTGATTAACCAACTGAGTACTACCACTAAGTTCTTTACTTCAGGAGATAATTTAATAATAAATACAAATAACAATCGAATCTATCTCAATGGTGTTGACATAACGGCAAACATAGGCACAGCTACTGGCAATTTTGCCTTTGGTGGGTTTGCAACGGTAACTTTAATAGACCTTGCTTCCAACCAACAAATAGCAAAAGTAACAGGGGGAGAACCACCTCAATAGACCTTGCTTCCAACCAGATAGCAAAGGTTACAGGAGGGAATTCCGATAAGCAACATAGAGTTACATTTCTTTTAATGCCCATAGGATTATTGAGGTTCCAATTACCCAAGAAAAAAGCGGCCAAAAAACGACTTTCTCGTTACCTGCATAAATAGGGAAAAAGCGGTGGTTAGAAAATAGTATTTTATTTTTCGTTATTTCATAATATCCGTATCTATCTGCGCTACAAGCTTCTTCATTTTATTGTACCATGCATCAATATTTCCCTGAACCATCTCCTTCATCTTCGAAGGAGAAAGGGCAATGTATTCGTAGTAGTAGCCTCCTGCGCTGATGGTTCTCGTTTCGCGATGCACAAGCCCGCATGCCATCAAACTCTGGAGCGACCTGTAAGCTGTGCTTCGCTCCCTTTTTAAAAGTTCTCCGAGGCGTTCTGCCGTCATCGGTCCTTTCGTGACAAGCAGCTTGTATGCTTCAATATCGATATTCTTAATCCCCAGGATGCACTTTGCGGTATCCTCGCATTTGAAATCTCCCCGGATCATCTCAGGAATTGACCTTGGCATAATAATCGATGTTTTGCAGAATCTATACAAAACCTATCTATACCCATATGAGCATAAATAGCTTTCAGATGACTGGCTCTATAACAGTACTCGGGTGCATGAAATGCGGAAAGTGCGACAGCGCATGTGATAGCGGAGCGCTATCACGCATCGACGGTATTGCAAGGATAGATTACGGCAGGTGCACGCAGTGCATGCGCTGCGTAATAGCATGTCCCAACAAAGCCATCAGGGTTCTTGAATAGGATAAACGCATTTTCTTAATTAATTTTAACTCTTGCTGCCACTGTCCTGTTATTCACAGTGCAAGGATAATAATCTATGTTCCGCACTATTCGCAGCATACCATCGATATCGTTGTCCAGGCTGCGGCGACGGCAACAGCTACTGAAACCACGCCAGCAGTTACAGTTACAGGCACTCCGACAGCAACGGCAACTCCAGCGCCAGCTTTTGAGATGCCGTCTTTGTAATTAAAGTCGCATTTGCACTAAAGCTATGCTAAATACCATATCTGTTGTGCAGTTCCTTCCTCACAGGACAGATGCACACATAAGAGTAACCAAAAGGTATCCTGTAACTGCATGGCACATTGTCAAGGCATTTGATAAAATGGATTTTATTATCAACACAGAGTTCAACCCTGCAAAGCTCCTTTCCACCCGACAAACAGGAAAAGTCCTTTTTGCATCTTGTGGTGTTTTTCAAAATATCGTCGCTTATCTTAATGACTGTTTTTTGTCCCATGTCGTTGGTTTTTCACCTATTGATATATCCATTGCATTTCCCATATTTAATCTATCCGATTGGTATTTTTGTGACCTCTTAACCTTGACGATAGGAATTCGGAAGCAATGATTCTAAATTCATGTAATCATCATTCTCATTTTTATAGAAAAAAGTTTTGAGAGGAACAGGATAGGCGACTCTGAGGTTGCCTTAAAAATGGATAGAATAGGTGTATAGTGTAGCATTTTCGCATACTTTTATCAAGAGAAAAAAGGAGAAATAAAAATAAGGAGGAGATAACATGAAAAGAATAATGTTAGCAGCCATTACCTTCTTAGTATTGGCTACAATGGGATATGCATTGACACCGCCAGGACCGCAGAACATTGGTATATACGATACTTCGATAGATCAATTCCGAACCAATGCAACAGACCAGAGTGCGTGTAGAGTTTGCCATCAATCAACAGGAACAAACGTTAGTAATGGGTACAACAACACTATAGGCGGAGTGCCAACAAGGCATCATGATCTTGTTGTCAATGGCACTATAAATCCATATACGAATCAGGCATTTCAATGTACTGATTGTCATCCTGCGATACCAGTTGGAACGGGAATGGGAATATTGCTGGTTAGAAGCTGTACAGATTGCCATAATGCTACAAATTTCTGGGCGGATTCCATTGGAGCACAGGTGGGTAATCTAAATAGACCTCATCATTACAATACATCATACGATGATGCGAATATCGGAAATCCTGTGGCAGCCAGGCAGTGCAATTTCTGTCATGGCAGTTTCGTTGCCAATTACAATGACGGCCATTATATACCATCGTACAATACGTCGTTTATGATAACACCATATGCTGCATGGAAGGCAACCAACTTCTCTCAACCTCTATCAACAGTACTTTTTGATTCGACTGACGCACAGGACTTTAATAAGACATGGGGAGGTTGTGAATCATGCCATCTTGGCACTGTGAACAACACTGGATACAACGGTACCGGATACCCAACATCTGGAACAATTGGAACCAACCATAACAACCATCACAGGGAAATCCTGGGCGGCAACGTGACTACAAACGGAATTGTATTTAATCTCGGAGCTGGGACTCCATTTGTTGGCATCAGCAACGCATGCAGTGTGTGCCATGTTATTACACCCGGCGGTACTTTCCCATACAGATTCAACACAACTAATCCTTTCACTGGTGAGACGCTCACCAATGCAATGGAAGTTAGAAACTCAACGATTGAGCAAGCAGATGCTGCAAACGGGTCATTTGAACCAGGGACTCTTAATATCACTATCAATGGAACAGGTTGTGAGAAATGCCATAGTGTACAATCCATCCATAACATCCAGTACAACTATGTCCAGAATGGACCACAAGGGTTTGGTCATATAAATAATAATCTGGATTGCAACGGCTGCCACAATTCATGGCTTCCAGCAGATGTAAATCCGTTTGCAAAAGCTACGGTTCCAGAACTGGATAGTGTAGGTCCATCAGTGATACCCCCAAGAACTGCGACGACCTCAACCATCACAGGGAAATCCTGGGCGGC
>DAHXMQ010000155.1 GCA_027371625.1 Candidatus Methanoperedentaceae archaeon
GACCTGCAAGCTGGGAGATGCGGAAGGTGCTGATCATTGCAACCGTGCTCGGAGCCATCGGTATTGTTTTCAGCTTCCTTTTGTTCTTTTACGGCGAGATGCTGCATCTCAGCCAGTCCGCCATCCAGACGCTGATGTTCATAAAATTCGCAGTTGCGGGTCACCTGACGATCTACCTGACGCGTACGGGTTCGCACCATTTCTGGGAACGCCCGCTCCCTGCCGGGATACTTTTCTGGACGAATGAAGGCACAAAGGCAGTGGGCGTACTGTTTGCAGTCTATGGTATTTTCATGGCGCCTATAGGCTGGGACCTTATGGCGATTGCCATAGGATTTTCGCTGGCGGATTTCATTGTAGCTGATTTTGTCAAGATTTATTTCTATAAGAGGCTTGAAAGGAAAGGGTGATTAGTGCTAAGACCACAACCTTTATTGTAACGTAACAAGTAATATTTAGAAAAGGGAAGCCAAGGGAATTCCCAGCCAAAGTCGGGGGTTATTATGAACAAGAATGGTATTTATAAAACTTTACGAATCGCAATCGGGATAGCAATGCTGTCAGCGGTTTTACTTGCAGTCGGAGTTGACGCGGCTTCAAATCAATCCGGTGATCGTATATGGGACCAGAGTAAAAACATGAGCACTAATTACACCTGGAATGCATATAGCTTTTCAGGGTTTTTTTACGATCTGGATAGCAACCTTAGCACAGAGGAACTCACAATCAATAATATCAATCCAGTTACAAGAGTCATAGCGCAGGGCGATATGATTTATAAGACATCCCCGGTCGAAGTCAATTTCGTTTATTCGCCTTTTGGTTCATACCAGGTAATCGGTTTCATGGCTGAGAAGTATTTTGCAGGATACACCGAGCACAGCGCAATCTCGCAAAATACAAGAATAAGTACTATTGGAAGCGGTCAGCTTCAGAGAGTGCTCCTCGATAATGATAATAAGCGGGTGGTATCCCAGGGTGGAACATTAACTCTGGATGAAGGCTATGTTCTCAAGGTGAAGGAAGTTGATATCGGTGGCGGTCCGAGGCAGATACTACTCTCCCTGCTGAAAAATGGCATTGAAGTGGACAGCAGCGTGGTTGGTGCAGGCAACAACTATGTTTATGCAAAAAATGTAGGCAGCGTAAGCAATCTGCCTATTATAGCCGTACATGTCGATTCTGTTTTCCGAGCTACAGAAGCCAATTTTGCTATAATAAAAGGAATATTCCAGGTTTCGGAGTTGTCCATCCAAGTGAGCGGCGGTGACAGGTATGGCGTCATGAAGATAATTGAAGCAGGGTCGGACAGGATAACAATGGACAACACAGATTCTATTGGTCTATCGCCTGGAAATACAGCCGATATTATGGGTAACCTGAGAATCATTGTTGCCGATAACAGCAGTGTGCTTCGCTTCGCCCTCACGGTTGAGAGGGCAGGCATCTTTGACGTGAGGGGTACGATATATCCTGTGACAAATGA
>DAHXMQ010000189.1 GCA_027371625.1 Candidatus Methanoperedentaceae archaeon
GCAGCAGCTCATCTTGCTTATATCCTTCCTGAAGGACTGTGCCACGAGTTTTACCGCCTCAGCCATTGTGGGGAAAACATGCACCGTATCTATAATGTCATCAATGGTGAGTCCGTATTTCACTGCAAGCACTCCTTCGTGGATCATGTCTGCTGCAAGCGAAGCAAGTATATGCACCCCAATGATGCGCTCTGTTCTTGCATCGATAACCATTTTTATAAGTCCCCGTGTATCTTTTGCCAGCAGCGCTTTCGGCACAAGTTCCATCGGAATGGCGCTGCACCTGCAAGTTATGCCCTTGTCATCTGCCTGCTTTTCCGTCAAGCCAACGCTTGCAACCTGTGGTATGGTGAATACGGCATGAGGCACTGCTCCGAAGTCCATCTTTTTCCCTCTATTAGTTAAGGCATTCTCAGCAGCAATCGCTCCTTCCTTGCCTGCCACGGTCTCAAGCATGGGTTCGCCAAGAACATCGCCTGCTGCCCAGATATTCGGCGTCGAGGTTCTCATTTCCTCGTTTACGATAATCTCGCCGTTATCGCTGATTTCAATGCCTGCTTTTTCAAGACCTATATCCCTGGTATTGGGCTTCCTTCCTGTGGACATTAGCAGCTTTTCAGCTTCAAATTCCCTTTTTTCATCTTCAACCAGTGCGCTGACTATGATATTACCTCTTTCTTTCCTTACACCTTTCAAACCCACATTTGTTTGAATATTTATGCCCTCTTCTTCAAGATATGTCTTGAGATAATCAGAGATTATGCCTTCCTCTTCAGGTATTATTCTGGGACTCCTCTGGAGTACAGTTACCTTCGTTCCGAAGTGTGAAAACATCTGGGCAAATTCAAGACCGAGTGCCCTTCCACCAAGTATTACCATCGATTCAGGAAGTTCGGATAATTCCATAGCTTCGACATTGGTCAGATAATCAACCTTTTCTATGCCATCAAGCGGGATAATGTGAGGCGAAGAGCCTGTGGCTATGATGAACTTTTCAGCCTGAAGAATCCTGCCGTTAACTTTGACTTCGTTTTTAGAAACAAAAACCGCTTTCCCTTTTACAAGAGTTATCCCCAGCGCATCAATTACATCGATGTATCTGCCATTCCTCAAACCCTGCACAATCTCTCGTTTTTCATTTATTGTGGCAGTGAAGTCAAGTGTTGTGCTGACATCAAGCCCTGCATGACCATGATTCCTGTAGTAGTTTATCTCTCCTACGAGTAAAAGATGTTTACTGGGCACGCATCCCACATTGACACAGGTGCCGCCGATTGTACCTTTCTCGATCATTGCCACCTTTGCCCCTAAATCCACTGCCTTTATCGCAGCCCCAAAAGCAGCAGCCCCGCTGCCAAGGATTATTAAGTCATATTTTTCCATATTTTACCTCACTTTTCAGAATATCCATTTGGTTCCCGCTCCATCGAAGATGAGATGAGCTTGATGTCATCGCTACTTTTACTATGGTACACGCTCCTTTTTTTGCTAAACCCCGTGCTAGACTGACTCATCCTTTATTCATCTGCGATCTATGCCTTCTGTGGCTAATATATTTTCGGTTTAAAATTAAAAAATAAAACCTATCTTTTAGAATACGTTCAATAATTTTGCAGCAATTGCCACAATGGCGACCACTATTATTACAGCTATCATCACCTGGCATTCAACTCGCTCATTTTTTCTTATTTCTTTCCACAGCAATCCTTGAATTTCTTTCCGGAGCCGCACGGGCATGCATCATTTGGCGCAGGAGTCATTTTTGGTGTGCAACAACCTCTCATATTTGTTTACCTCCATTTCAGGCGTCTTTTTCAGACGATTGTATAATTTACATCATAGTGGATAACCCTCTCTGGGTAGTGAGAAAAACAAGCACACCCGATTAGCTCTTTTCAAATTTCATTACAAGCTTGCTCATCATGTTATACCAGACCTGAAGCTCCCGTTCCATGATTTTCTTTGTTTCTTCAAGCGGTGTAGCCGTGTAAATATATGCAAAGCCGCCTATTCCAAGAACCCTGAATTTCCGATTGATCATGCCTTTATCCATTAGTGTCTGGAGGGATCTTTGGATGGAGCTTCTATCCTTTTTAAGAGACTCTGATACTTCAGCGATGGTAGAGCCGGGGTGATCAAGAAGATAAAAATATACCTCAATTTCATAGTCCTTTATCTTAAAAACACACCTCATCACATCATTGAATTTAGGTTCTGCCACCATCATGAGTTCTTCCACGGTCTGGAATTCTGTTTCATTCGCTTTATTTTCATTATTCAATGGGGTCATAATATCCTGCGGGAGATGAGCAAATATGTCACTACCGATTTATTATACTAATTATTCCTTTAGGAGCTTTACCACCCTAGCCGCAGGAATATAGCACATCCGCACCTCGTCACCCGGTGCAAGGAGAGCTAAGGGATTCCCATCTGTGTTCAGGCATGCGCCTTCCCTTATGCCTGTGACGAACACGTTATCTACTTCCCTGAAGCTGGCGGTCTTGGTTATGATAGGTTCCATGTGCAGTAACTCTTTTGCCCCGATACAAAAATTGACAAGTGGCGAAAAACTGACCAAAAACACCTCTGTGAATCACTCGGTCCTCCTGAACGGTGAGCGTGGATGGGTCAAGACAGTCAAGCTCCTGAGATTTTACAGTTATGAGAGACCCGTCATTAGTGCTGCCTGCTCCGATGCCAAGGATAGGTGTCGTTGCGCCTCTATTTTGACGATGAAAGCAATATTTGCTCGCATTCCAACAATTGGCTTACATTATGAAAGATTTATGCATCCATCAAACCATTCTCGGTCAAGTGCTATTTAGGTAGGAGTATAAAATGAAAAGAATAATAGCGCCCATTGCTGCAATTTTGTTGGTAGTTTTTATGTTCATTGTAGCATCTGCAACACATGGCGAAGGAATTATTTTTCCAGAAATTGCCACTTTATCAATCGCAGCTTGGTTGATGGAGAATTCACCACTGGCAAATGAACCCATTTACTTATGGTTATCGCCTACTTTGGCTGCAATAACCGGTGTTGGAATACTTTACTTTCTGCCATATAATCCAGAGATTCTGATTGCTTTTACATTTATCCTCGTCGGCTTGCAGTTATACCTGTTGCGTTCGAACGTTTTACCATCAATATCAGCAGCTATTCTACCAATTTTTTTACATATCGACAGTCTGTATTATCCGCTGTCTGTCTGCATATTCTCGGGATGCATCGTTGCCAGCAGAGGGTTGTTGAACCGCTTTCGGTTTGGTGAGCACTCAGCAAACCGGTTAGCTTCCATTTTAAACAAGGAGGAGCCAAAGCATTGGGAAACAAGGAAAATTATTCACTGGCTAATGCTTTTTTCCGGGGTTATTTTTGTTTTGATAATTGCTTTTCAATCAAAATGGGTTTATATCATATCTCCACCCTTAATCGTTATTTTTATTGAATTTGCCAATCCATTCGGTCCCGTCCATCAAAAGCCGGTACATCTTCTCCTGTTGCTTTTGCTTGCATCAATTTCCGGGATACTATGGGTTGAAGGTATTCATTTTTTATTACATTTGCCCTTATGGATTACAGCGGCGTGCATTGTTATATGGATTTTCTTTTTATTCGGTC
>DAHXMQ010000196.1 GCA_027371625.1 Candidatus Methanoperedentaceae archaeon
TGCCGCAGGATCGCCTCCACCACCCAGCACTTCTCCTTGCTGAGGGGCCTGCTCTCCCGGATGCGCACACGGTCTCCGACAACGCAGCGGTTCTCTTCGTCGTGAGCCTTGTACTTCTTGGCCCTGCGCATCGTCTTCCCGTACAAAGGGTGGCGCTTCATCGTCTCGACGGACACGACTACTGTCTTGTCCATCTTATCGCTCACCACGACTCCGCTGAGAACCTGTCCTCTCACTGGGCGTACACCATGAAAAGGACAATTTGGGTCGGTGCATTCTTTTGCAGGGGGCTGAACATCCAGCCCGATATCACGTGTCATTATTATACCTTCCTGAATTTTTTCCTGAATTTTGTCTGGATTCTGTTTTCGGGTTGCGAGAGCAATAATCTTCCATCTACCTTAATGCTTAACGGCAAGTAACGTTTACCGTTAAAGTGTGGAATTGTAAACATAAATTTTGAACAGGATTTCGGGACTTTTTTCTCGTTTATTACAAGCATGTTTTTAGTTTCATCCACCACCCTCCCTTCTATTCCCACAAGAGAACTGTTCATGCTTTCGACCACCCTTGTGTCAATGCCGATGAGTTCATGGTGAATGATATTATGTGGCGTCAGCTTCATTTCGGCTCCTTTTGTATGGTTTTTATCCTGGCGACGGTTTTCCTTATTTCCTTTATGCGCCCCGGGTTTTCGGGTGCTCCTCCAGCCGAGGCAATGGCTCGCTCGCGGATCAGCTCAAGCTTGAGCTTGTCCAGTTCTTCCTGCTGCTCATTGGGATTCATCTTTCGTATCTCTTCAGCCCGGAGGATTGCCATTAATTTTCCCCCTCAGGTTTTGTCTCTTCAGGTTCTGTAATCCGCTCTTTTTTGGCTGATTCATCCTTGTGAACACGAGATGCCGGGTGCCAGTAATCGTGCTCCGGATGCTTGTGCTCCATGACATCACCGTGCATCCGCTCTTCTACATTGGAAGCATGAAGTTCCTCGGTTACTGTTTTATCAGGTCTTATTTCTTTCGGAGTAAGAGGTGCGGCTTTAGCTTCGGACTTGACTTCCCCCTTCACAATCTCTTCAATGCCTGCGGGTTTCTTTTCTGCCGGCACCTGCGGAGCTGCTATCTGGATGGTTTTGAATCTTCCCGGAAGTTTAATGGTAGGTCTGATCAGCCGCACGCGGCATCCTATAACTCCCAGTTTCTTAATCGCAATTGCAAATCCGTCATCCACAAGTTCCATCGCAGGATTGCCTGCATGGAGCATATTGCCCCCGACGAACTTCTCCGTCTTTTTCCTTGGTCCTGTGAGCTTGCCTGCGATATCGATCTCGCATCCGAGGGCGCCTGCTTCGAGTATCCTTCGGAGCATGTTATGACCTGCTTTACGGAAATATAATCCCCGCTCTATCGCCCCGGCAAGCCTTGATGCCATCATCTGTGCATTCAGCTCGGGTGTCTTTTCTTCCTGGACATCTATCTGGGGATTGTCCACGTGGAAGACGGCTTCAAGGTCATGGGTGAGCTTGTGTATGGTCTTGCCACCTTTTCCGATTATCATACCGGGTTTTTCTGCGATTATGGTGACCTGCGTGCCCATGGGAGTTCTGTTGATGTTCATGCCGCCGTAGCCTGCCCTTTCCAGTTGTTTGGAGAAGTATTCCTCCATCTGAGCCTTGTCAAGACCGTTCTTTACGAATTTTCTTTCCACTCCCATTATTGCGCCTCCACTACCATCTCAACGCTTACTGTTTCATGCATCTTCGGCGTGGCTCTTCCCTGCGCCCTGGGAAATGCCCCCCTGAAGGAATGACCCTTCTTTGTCTCTATGTGAGTGATCCTGAGGTTTTCGGTATCGAGCCCTTTGTAAGTGGCATTGCTTTCGGCATTTTTCAATACACGCAGGAATTCCTTTGCAGCCTTCTGTGGATATCTTCCTGTGCACATCCCTTTTCGATGGGGGATGTTCCTTGTGTATCTCTTATAGGGCACAGCTTTCCTTAGCGCAGCTACATCCTCAAGGAATCCTCGAGCTTTTTCAAGTTTCATGCCTTTTATTGTCCTTGCTATCTCGTAGGCATGTTTTTTTGAAATGTGAAGCTCCTTGCCTATCGCCTTCGAGGTTTTCTCGGCATCAGGTTCGATTGAATAATTTAATTTCATGGTATCACTTCAATGGGATGAATTTGCTTGACCTTGTTGCTCCTATACCTGCTGCGCCGTGGGCGACCTTCTTGCGCGTGAGGACGAACTCACCGAAATAATGACCCAGCATTTCGGGTATGATCTCAACGGGCGTAAATTCCTTGCCGGTGTGGATTGCGATCTTCAATCCCACCATCTCAGGCGTGACTACCATGTCGCGAAGATGCGTTCTGATATTCTGGTCTCTGATCTTGACCTTGTGCAGCAACTTCTTATGATCCTCCGATAACCCGCGCTGTATTGTCCGCCGCTGTCGTGCAGGAACAAGCAGTGCGAACTCATCGAGGGTTAACTTCTTGAGTTCCTCCAACGATTTTCCTCTGAATGTGAATTCTCCCTTCCTTTTCGGTATCTTGGATGATTCTTTTCTTGCCATATTATCACTTCTTTCCTGTCCTTCTTGCGGCTATCGAGCCTACTTTTCTGCCCGGTGGAGTGCCTCTGGATACTGTCTTGGGTCTGCCCGGATGCTGGCGCCCGCCGCCTCCGAAGGGATGGTCAACCACGTTCATGGCTACGCCTCTTGACCTTGGCCATTTTGTAGCTCTCACCTTCATTTTGTGGAATTTCTTGCCAGCTTTTACAAATGGTTTCTCCGCGCGCTCAGCACCCATTGCCCGAATATCCTTCAGCAATGGCGAGGAAAGATTGGTGCTTATTCCTGAAGGCGTGGAAATAAACAACACCATCCAGTGCGGCATCTCAGCGCCGGCAGAGCCCGGAAATACCCTTGTGCTTGCAGAAATCCCAGAGGGAGTACCGATATGCAACATCGAGTCACAGCCCGGCGACGGAGGAAAGTTCGCAAGAGCCTC
>DAHXMQ010000206.1 GCA_027371625.1 Candidatus Methanoperedentaceae archaeon
CTGTGCAGAACTGGATTCCAGAGTAATGTTATCTCTATAATTCCCACTATAATGATAAGCAATGTCATCACTTCAGGTTACGATTTCCGTTAACCATGTTAACAGACACCTTTGGAAGTTATCATCTCTTTGATGCTTAAACTTCGTGGGTGTAGAGTAGATGGTGGGGAGCTCCCTCCTGACACATTCTCACATCCCGTGGGAACGGAGTTCACATCCACTCACCCCTCGTAGAACCGTACTTGAGGATTTCCCTCATACGGCTCTCAGATGGCCACATCCCATGCAGCATTATCGCCTCGTGACTATGAGTTTGAACCCTATTTTCAACATGTATTCGCTATTGTATTCCTTATAACCGAACCCGGATTTTGTATGCCTGCTCCGCAGGTATTTGCGCAGTCTGTTCAGCGCATATTCTTGTATTTTCGCAAGTGTTTTGTATGCTTCTATGTCTCTGTAATAGTTTGTCCAACCTCGCATGAGAAGGTTGAGTGACTTCACTGTTTCTTCTATGTCTCCATTGACTGCTCTCTGTGTGATTGTGTCAATCTTTGATTTTACAGATTTCATTGATTGCTTTGTCGGTCTGACGTATGTGTGTTCCTTGCTGTATGAATATACATATTTTCGGAAGAAGTGGAAACCCAGGAAGTCAAAGCCTTCTTTTGCAGTGGTGATTCTTGTCTTCTCTGTGCTGAGTTCAAGGTTGAGGTTGTTCAGCATCGCTTCAATGAACGGTATTGCTTTCCTGAACGGTCTTGATGACAGAACGATGAAATCATCACAGTAACGTATGAGATGAGCATTTTCTCGCTTTTCGATGCCTGATTCCTTCCAGAGCCTGTCCATCTCATTGAGGTAGATATTCGCCAGAAGCGGTGATATGACACCGCCCTGGGGAGTACCTTTCCTTGGCTCTGTACGCATGTCATCTTCTATTATGCCTGCCCTGAGCCATGCCCTTATCAGTTTCAGGATGTATCCATCTGCTATCCTTCGTTCAACGAGTTCCATCAGGATGCCATGATCGATGCTGTCAAAGTATCCCTTGATGTCTGCATCGTATATGCTTGTGCGTCCCCAGTTGAGGAGTTTCTGTACCTCTTTCCTGGCATCCTGTGCTGACCTTCCTTCCCTGAAACCGTAGGAGAATTCCTGGAAATCGGCTTCAAAGATAGGTTCGATGACAAGCTTTACAGCGCCCTGGACTATCCTGTCCCTTATGACCGGAATGCCCAGCGGTCTCTGCTTGCCATTCTTCTTTTGTATGTATACCCGTTTTATGTCCCTGACACGATACGTTTCCGTTCTAATGTCTTCTGCGAGTTCTTTGAGGAATCTCTCTTCCCCGTATTCGATTACGTGGTTTATGGTCTGTGCATCAATGCCAGGAGAACCCTTGTTGGATTTCACGGATTCCCATGAGCATTTCAGCACATCCTCACGATACACCTTGTCCTTAAGGGTGTAAAACCTTCTGTTCTTGCCAGCCTTGGCTGCATGGTAAAGCTTCTCCCGCAGTTCGTGGAGTTTAGGATATCTTTCAATATTCTGCATATAATACCTCTTCGGAATTATGCCCCCTTCCCTGCAAGAGAAACAGACCAAATTGCAGGCACTTTGCTCCATTGTCTTTCGATAACTTCATCGCTACTATTACCTGCTCCGACTTCCCTGCCTGCTTTCCATGGCATTTCGTTTCGCTTATAGCCATGGTTACCCTTTCGGGACAGACAGGGAGCTCCCAAGTTACCCGATATACCCGTATATGCATGTCGCACCGAAGACGCCGGAGGAGTGGAATGGTTCTCTTCTGCATGAATAGGGCATCGGCTATGGGCTGCCTATCCCTTCGTATGTGTTCTCCATACAGATTATTCGTGTTATATCACCGTTCCATTACAGCATTCGCCAAGGTCATACAGGCTCTGCCTCCCCTTAACACTCCTGCCCGGGAGTGTGGGTATTCACGACGCTCATTTGGTTTCACTGTTGTTGCAACCTGCATACTCGCTCTCCTATTGGATTTCGTCAACCAGTTTCGATACTGCGGATTGCTCCACAGTTCGTGGTTCAAGCTCATAGTCGCACACGCAATTACTATGCAGGACTTTCACCTGCAGGATACACCGATTCCTTGGCACACATGATCTTTTTCGTTCTCACGTCTGCTGTGATTATGATGACAAGATG
>DAHXMQ010000217.1 GCA_027371625.1 Candidatus Methanoperedentaceae archaeon
GAGAACTGGACTATGCCTCTCCGTGACTGGGGTATTATCCTGAATCAATTGAGAGTGTATTTCGGTGAACGAATGGATGTGTATATATAAAGAGGAAAGTAAATGATTATTGGAAGTTTCAGCAAATTATGTTACACTCCCGATCCTTTTTAAGCCCTCCATCATTTTTTTCCCTGCTTTTGTCAGCGTATAAACCTTCCCGCTGTCCTGTTCAATAACATTATACGCCTTCAGGACACGGAGATGAAAACTGAGCTTTGTGGCATCCTCTACTTTAAGTATATTTTTAATCTCTGTGAATTTAAGTTTCCCTTCTTTATCAAGGAGTTTCACCGTGTCTTTTCGTATCGGATTTGATATCGCTTTAATTACATCTGATTCAAGGAGCTCGGGATATCTTTCAAACTCTGTTTCTGCAAGAACTTTTCTTATTTTTGTTTGAACCTCGTCTATCTTGAACGGCTTTGTTATATAATCAGAAGCTCCATTCTTCAGTGCCTCCACTGCGTTTTCAATTGTTCCAAAAGCGGTAATTATGATTACGCTGGTTTTCGGCTTCGTACGTTTTATCTCTCTCAGTACCTCCATTCCTCCCATGGCAGGCATAATAAGATCCGTAAGGACAACATCAAAATCTTTTTTCTTGATAACCTCAATTCCTGCCTGACCGTTCTCTGCCGAATCCACATGGTAGCTTTCGTCTTTTAATATTTCTTTCAACCCCTCCCTCATTTTCCTGTCATCTTCTATTATTAAGATATTTTTCATGGTATCATGCCGGTAATTTTATTGTGAATGTCGTGCCTTCTCCTGCTTCACTTTTCACTTCTATCGAGCCATTGTGGCGTTTGATTATACCGTAGCTAATCGAAAGACCAAGTCCTGTTCCTTTTCCCTGCTCCTTTGTTGTGAAAAATGGATCAAATATTTTATCAAGGTTTTCCCTGGGTATGCCGATGCCGTTGTCTATAATGCTGATCTCCACGAAGCCGTCTTTTGCCGTAGTTTTAACCATTATTTCTCCATTTTCTGTGATTGATTGAATTGAATTCGTGAGCAGATTCATTATGACCTGCTGAATCTGACCAGCATCAGCAAGTATAGGGGGAAGAGGCACAAGAGCAGTGGTAACCTTGATCTCCTTTAGCTGAGGAGCCAGGATGCTGAGTACTTTACCTATTTCCTTATTTATATCTATATGGCTTAGTTTAAGTTCTGATTGCCTTGCGAAATCAAGCAGTCCATTTACGATCTGTGCCGCCCTGTTTGCTTCATCATTGATCACCATAAGTTTTTCTTTAGTATCCTTATCCTCAGCCTTTTTTAGCAGCATCTGGGCATAAAGGGAGATGTTTCCAAGGGGATTATTTATCTCATGCGCAGTCCCTGCTGCCAGTTGACCTATGGTAGCGAGTTTATTGGATTGCAAAAGCTGCATTTCGAGCTTTTCCTTCTCCTTCAGGTCTGTTATGTCTCTTATTATTCCCACCATGGCTATTGGTTCACCTTTGCTATCTTTAACCATCGAGGCGCTCAGCCAGACAGGAATTTCTTTTCCATCCTTGCGCTTTTGCATGAGTTCACCAGTCCAGCGCCCTGTATCTTTTATAGACGGGATTATTACTCTGCTTCCAAAATCAGGATCAACATTCAATTCACTGACATGCTTTCCTTTGAGTTCCTCAGGAGAAAAACCCAATATCTTTTCTGTTGCTTTGTTGGAGTAGATTATATAGCCGTCCAGATCGGTAATTCGAATCCCATCTGGGGCTTCTTCAACAGCAGCAGAAAGCTTCCGAAGCTCGCTTGTACTTCTACTCAGGTTATATGACATCTGGTTGAAAGCATTTGAAAGGGTCTTGAATTCATCATCTGTTGAGCCTGTTTCTATATTATATCCAAGGTTCCCCTTTCCTATTTCCTGTGCCCCTTTTACCAGAGCACGTATCGGTCTTGTGAGATAAATTCCCGCGATATAAGCCATCAAAAAGCCAAGCCCGGATTCTGTCAGGATGTTGAATAAGATTATATGGGTTTGATTGTTTATCCTTTCATTTATGGATGTCCTGTCCATTCCAACGTGGGCAAAACCTGTCCTATTGCCAATTATCTGAGCTTTAAAATCAATAATATTTTCCCCTGCAGGCGGCAGAGTATTATTAGGGAAAGTACCTGCTATTATATTATTTTCTGCATCGGTTATATACACGTATTTCACATTCCTGTCAGCATTCTTGATATTAAAGGCAAGCTGGGTTAGGTTTCCGTTATTCTCGTCTAACAGGCTTCCACCACTTTCTTTCGCAAGATGCTTTACGAGAAGGTTTCCTGTCTCGTTTAGTTCAAAAGACAATGTTTTGTTAAGGTCGGACAGCATTAAATTAGCAGCCAGAATATCGAGGAGCACTATGATTGCAACCGTCCAGATGATGAACTTCTTAGCTATTCCCCCTCCTATTATTTTATTTAGTTTGTCTTTTAGCATCTTGCTGACTCTTCCTATCGTTTATTTCTAAATAATTGTTTAGCTCTAACATAACTTTTTCCTGAGCTGGGTTCTCGAGATGAAAAGACCGTGGATTTTCTTTCAAATGGTACTGACCTTTAAGAAATAGAGCATTTGATAAAAGATAATAAAATATCACAAGTTACTTATACGTTATAGTCTTTTGAAGATACGATTACCATGAAAAAATTCTTAATTCTTTTACTCGCAGCCGTGATATTATTCAGCGGCTGTTTGACGCAGAAAACAGGACCGGTGAAAGTCGGTGATAATATTTCTATTGATTACATAGGACACCTTCCAGATGGCAAGGTCTTCGATACTTCGATTGAGAAGGTAGCAGTGGAAAATAATGTGTTCACTCCGGGCAGAGAGTATAAGCCGCTTAATTTTACAGTCGGGAAAGGGGAGGTTATCCAGGGACTCGATGAGGGTGTGGTTGGAATGAAGGTCGGCGAGTCAAGAGTTTTAACCATTCCGCCTGAAAAAGGCTACGGTCCAGTTCTTCCTTTCTTAATCAAGGTAATTCCAAGAATACAGAGTATTCCGGCAACACAGGTGATACAAAAGGTTCTTGAAGTTCCCATTCAACAGTTTGAAAGTGCGGTAGGTCAAGCCCACTATGTTGGAGAAATCGTCAAAATCCCTGGGACAAATATCAATTTTACAATTCTGAATATAACTTCTTCCAATGTGTCGGTATCATATAATCTAAAAGTGGGAGATACTATCTGGTCATCAGGAGCACCATGGAATGAAACTGTAGTAAAAATTGACGATAAAAACATTACAATAAAATCTGACGTTAGCTTGAATGAAACTATCCAGTTACAGGGCGCCCCATGGAACACCACCGTAATCGGTTTGAATAACACGAATATCACATTGAGACATAATCCAATTCCCGATACTGTGGTCACAACCCAGAACATGTTCGGTCAGATTGTCCCTATGAGAATCAGTTTCAATGAAACGTCCATAATAATGGATCAGAATCAGGAGTATGCGGGGAAGACATTGATTTTCAATGTGACCCTGAAGTCCATAACAATAATATGATGCAAAAGGAAGAAAAGGTGGTTGTAGTACTGCTGGTAATGGCAGTACTATCACTCATTATCGGTTATTTCGGTTTTGCTACCCCTGCCCAGATTAAGGCTTATTCATCGGATTCTAAGCTCGGGGAGCGCGTGTATGTGGAGGGAACGATACTTTCCAAACAGATGACGAAAACTGGTGAGAATCTTATACTTAAGCTTTCAAACCTTAATATCAATATTTTCGTTTCGAAAGATAATGGAGCCAAGGAAGTGTATAATGCTGTAGAAGCCGGGGACAAAGTCGGGATAACAGGTAAGGTTTCGGAATATAATAACGTTAGGGAAATCGTGATTGAGAGCGCTGGGGATATAGTCAGGCTATAATTCAATCAGATTTTTATTCTCCGCCGCCATAATCGATGTATGGTCATCAGAACCGAAGCTCTCAGCAAGAAATACGGAAAACTGACAGCAGTAAATAGCTTAAACCTGCATGTCGAAGAGGGCGAAGTATTCGGGCTTCTCGGTCCGAACGGCGCAGGAAAAACGACGCTAATTTCAATGCTCTGCACCATTTTAAAGCCCACGTCGGGAAAGGCATGGGTTAATGGTTTTGATATTGTCAGGGAATCCTCGAAGGTTAGGAAATCCATAGGCATAGTATTCCAGCAGCCAAGCGTGGACGATCTTCTCACAGGACGGGAGAATCTTGCAATGCACAACCTGCTTTTCGGCGTACAGAAAAGCGTACGGAAGGAACGCATAGATGAGGTTTTATCCCTTGTGAACCTTGAGAAACGCGCCGATGACCTCGTCAACACGTACTCGGGCGGCATGCGCCGACGGTTAGAATTAGCGCGTGGCATAATGCACCATCCGAAAATCCTTTTCCTCGATGAGCCCACGCTTGGTCTTGACCCGCAGACAAGGGAGCATATCTGGGAATATATCGTGAACCTTGCAGAGAAGATGAGCACAACGGTCATGCTCACAACGCATTATATGGAAGAGGCGGAGCAGCTATGCGACAGGATTGCCATAATCGATTATGGGAGAATAGTTGCGCTTGATTCACCTCAGGAACTTAAGAACAAAGTTGCTGGGGATGTAGTTAAAATCAAGCAAAAAAACCCTGATATGGAGAAAATCAGAAATCTTGATTATGTCATGAAAGCCGAAGAAAAAGACGGATTGCTTTATCTCTCCATAAAAGATGCAAGCAAGCACCTGCAGGATTTGCTCACGCATACAGGTGCTATCGATTTTGTGGAAGTGAGAGGCGGGACTCTCAACGACGTGTTCCTGTACTATACGGGAAGGGAGATACGCGAAGCTGAGGCAGAGGGAGGTTTCTGGGAAAGGGTGATGAAGAGATGAGCGAGATTATGAACGAACTTGAGGGAATATACGCTGTCTGGCTGCGCGAGGTAAAGATATACATGAGAGAAAAGGAGCGCCTCGGTTCTTCAGTTATCTCCCCGATTCTCTGGATATTTGTTGTCGGCTCGGGGATAGGTTCTTTTGCAAATAAAATCGAAGGATACCCTTACCAGATTTTCGTGTATCCAGGGATAGCGGCAATGACGGTGCTCTTCGCCTCCATGTTCTATGGCGTTTATATAATCTGGGACAGGAAACTTGATTTCCTGAAGGAAGTGCTCGTGGCGCCTGTGTCGAGGGCAAGCGTATTCGCAGGGAAGATGCTCGGTGGTGCGACAGATGCAATGGTGCAGGCAGTATTTGTATTGATACTAAGTGTTTTTATCAAAGCTCCTCTTACGCCGCTGATCATTATTGAGGCATTTTTCATGCTTTTTTTGATTTCAATCGCAATGGTGAGCGTCGGACTTGTGATAGGGGCAAATCTGAAAAGCCCTGAAGGGTTCAGCCTTGTGATAAATTTTGTCACGTGGCCCATGTTTTTTTTCAGCGGCGCACTTTTCCCTCTCAGTACACTTTCTTCAGGGCTCAAACCCTTGATAATTATCGATCCTCTGTTCTACGGCGTGGATGCGCTACATGGCATAATACTTGGTATAAATTATTTCCCGATTTATATCGACGTGGCTGTCATGCTTTTTTTCACCGTGGTGGCGATGGGACTGGGGGTATTGAGTTTCAGGAGAATGTAAAAAAAAGTTTTCGTTATCCCAGCAGCGTTTCCTCAATTGTAAAAGCATCTTTTCCGCAATCTGCGCACGACACCATCGCAATTCCTTTGATGAAATCAGCGTTTCTCAGCAGTATTAGATGTTTGCAATTGGGGCATTTATACTTCGTGCCATCGTTCATATCAACCACCTGCTTGTCTCCATC
>DAHXMQ010000248.1 GCA_027371625.1 Candidatus Methanoperedentaceae archaeon
TCTAACAAGTCCAAGATAGACGAGGAACTGGCTGGAAAAATCAACCAGGTTTTCTCCATTTACGACATCCAGCACGAGAATGATAATATCTATTTCTTTGGAATCCCAAGGGAAGATATCAGGGTAATCTATCAAAAACTGTTGCCTGTTTTTACAGAAAAGAACTACCAGTTATCAGTTAAGTACGAGCTGGGTGAGCACATATTAATAGCCTCGCCTTTTGCCCCTGTTCGCGAGAGGCGGTGGATAAACGTTGCTCTGGCAATCGCTACTATTATTACTACGATGGTAATGGGTTCGTTCCTTTTCGGCGCAGACCCGCTTAGCAATCCATACGAGGTCCTGAAGGGCATTCCGTTCACCATTGCAATCATGGCTGTGCTTGGGTCTCACGAGGCAGGGCACTACCTGATTGCAAAAAAACACGGCATGCGTACCTCGCTGCCTTACTTTATTCCATTTCCGAGCATTATCGGCACGATGGGAGCCGTAATAAAGCACAAGGGACCTATACCCAACCGCAACGCCCTATTCGATGTCGGCATCTCAGGCCCACTGATAGGTCTTTTTATGTCAATAATTGTAACTATCATAGGACTTCTCCAGCCGCCGCTTCATGTTTCGGGGGGTTTCCAGCTTCAACTCGGCATTCCGCCGCTGTTTGAATTTATTTCACGTTTCATCTCGACCTCGGATGTGCAATCACTGCATCCTGTGGCATTTGCAGGCTGGGTCGGGATGTTCGTGACCGCTTTAAATCTCATACCAGCAGGACAACTGGATGGAGGGCATGTGCTTCGTGCAATGCTGGGCGAGAAGGCTAAGCATGTCTCAACGATTATGCCTTTTTTAGTTATCTCGCTTGGATTCTACGTCACCTATTTCTTGAACCGAGACGGATTCTTATGGGTCCTCTGGGGACTTTTCCTGTCATTTTTTGCAGCGGCAGGTCACCCAAAACCCCTGAACGATGAGCTTCCTCTTGGAAAAGGCAGGATGGCGCTTGGGATTCTTGCTTTTATACTGGGATTGCTCTCTCTGACAATGGTGCCTTTCCAGATGCACTGAACTGAGGTCACAGGAAAACGAAATTAGCTCCAGCACCCACCACTGGATAACGCCTATCCAGCCCCAAGCCAATATGTCATTTTTCTGCTAATTTCTCAAGGATTTTTTCAAGACGGTTATTATGCTCATCCATGCGCACATTGAATTCTCTTTGTTCTTTTATATAAAAATCAAATCTTGTATTTAAATTATCGATTCCATTTTTGACATCAGGAAGTACCGAAGTATCGCGTTTGACATCAGAAATGTCTTGTTTGATATCATGGAGAGTTGAAGTATCGCGTTTAATATCCTTCAGATACTCATTTCCAATTCCCAGCTTTCGATCTATATCGTACATCTCGTCCGTAGAAAGCCTGACGAATCTCACTGGAAGATCGAAATCTCCTGTTATTTCTCTTTGCTGCAAACTTGCTATTTCCACCCCTGCAATATCTTTAAATTTTATATCGTTTATAAAATTAGTTATAATTTCCTCAGCCCCTTCCAAGACCATTCTAACCGAACCATCGGTATCATTGAATATAAAACCTCTTATTTTCGCAATATTTGCAAGAGCTATAACATAATCACGAAACCCCACATCCTGCACCTTGCCTTTGACCACGATATTATATCTTTGGATTTCAGTTTGCATCGATAAGTTCATTTATTTAATCGCTATTAACTTTATCGGCATTAACAACTCTATCGGATTAACTCACAGTTGATAGTCAGCGGTATTTATTCCTCTGCCCCAACAATCCCCGAAACAATCTCTTCAAGCTCTTTCTTCCTTTTCTTATTCGATGACTCCACCTTCCCGCCGGCTTCCACCACAGAAACAATGACATCGAATCTCTCTGCTGCTGCAACATCAGCAGAGGACAGGATGGGAAGTTCAGCAGGCGGAATCCAGGGATTTGCCATGAACTCAAGCTCCTGAAGCGTGGGCGTATAGGAGTGTATGACCTCAAGCTTTCCTTCTTTTCCATGTTTATAAGCACGATATAGCGCCCTGTTCTGCCTGAAACCCACGTAAATCTCAAGGAGCGTTACGCCGATTAAGGAATTTGTCTGCTTTCCCACCACGAGGTCGCTTATGATTTTTTCTCCTTCGTCCGTATGGAGTACGAGAAAACCGCTCTCTTTATTCTCATTATTTGAGATTTCGATCATTTTTTCAAGACAGTCTTTTATTGTCAATCCTTCTGTCGGGATTATCCTGTCAAAATCCTTTATCGTCCTTGAAATTTGATCATCCGAATAATCTGCCACCCCATTGCGGTTGATAATGTCGGTTATCTTCGCACCCTGAATGCCAAGAAGATTCGATTCTATGCCGTACTTTTTTTCTTTTTCAATAAGCGTCGATAATCGCTCTTTTGCATCGAGGTGCCTTGTCAATCTTCTTTTCACAAGCTCCTCATCGCTTGCAATAAGCTCAATCGCTTTCGGAACCACGCCGAGTTTTTTCGTAATTAACGAAATCTGCCTTATCAACTCAGGCTCTCCCAGTTCCATCACATCAAATATGTTCTCGACAAGCAATTTTACCTGGTCATAAACAGAAACATCAACAAATACTGGCTCATCTCCCTCAAAAATTGGGAGCTTTCGTTTCTCATACAACTCACCTTTCATTTTCTCGACAAAATCCTTCCTTATGAGAACAACGGGCTGGGCTGCCCTCGCCCTGCCTTCAAAATAAGCTCCCACGTTCCCGGTAAGCATCTGGATAGCAAGGGTTGTTTTTCCCCCTCCCTGCGGTCCTGTCAATATTAAAATAGGGTTCTTTTCTAGCTCTTTTGAGAGGAGCTTTACCGATTCTTCTTTTGTATGGGCAGAGGTATCAAGGATTTCCAAATCTGCGTTCATCGGCATTTATCGGCGGTTTAAAAATTTGAAAAACCACAGAGAGCACAGAGGACGCAGAGTTATTCTCTGTGCTCTCCGTGTACTTTGTGGTTTATAATTTCGGATTTAATCCATTCCTTCCATTCCGCCCATGCCTCCAGGCGGCATTCCTCCAGGTGGCATGCCGCCGCCTGGCGCCGCTTTGCTTGATAGTACATCGTCGATGCGCAGAATCATAGTTGCTGCCTCGGTGGCTGAATCGATTGCCTGCGTTTTCACACGCAATGGCTCGACCACGCCTTCCTTCCACATGTCCACGACCTTGCCTGTGAACACATTGAGACCTGCGGTTTTCTTTCCTTTCTCGTGCTGGCTTCGCATCTCGACAAGCATATTTATCGGGTCAAGACCTGCGTTCTCGGCAAGGGTTCTCGGGATTATTTCAAGAGCTTCGGCGAACTTGCTCACTGCAAGCTGTTCTCTTCCTGTTAGTGTGGCTGAGTATTCGCGAAGGCGAAGCGCAAGTTCAACCTCGGGCGAGCCGCCGCCTGCAACGAGTTTCTCATCCTCGATTGCAACACCAACTACTCGTAATGCATCATGCAATGCTCTCTCTGCCTCGTCCACCACATGCTCTGTTCCCCCGCGCAGGATTATCGAGACTGCCTTGGGATTATGGCATTCGGTAACGTATGTCATTGCCTCGTCGCCAATCTTCCTCTCTTCGACATTGCCTGCCTTTCCAATGTCTGATTCGGCGATTTCCTTTAGGCTTGTGAGTATCTTTGCGCCTGTTGCACGGGCAAGCTTATCCATGTCGCTCTTCTTGACACGCCTT
>DAHXMQ010000256.1 GCA_027371625.1 Candidatus Methanoperedentaceae archaeon
AGCCGCAGGAGGTATTAAAAGAACTAATCCGAAGGGTGAATGAGAACAAGAATATTAAGGTCATGAACGAGGCAAAACTCGTCATGGTTGAAGGATACCTCGGCAATTTCAAAGGAATTATACTATCGAAAGGAAAGGAGATGCCCGTTGATTTCGGAGCCGCAGTAGTAGCAACGGGTGCCCGGAACTTTGAGCCTGCCGGACTTTTCAACTACGGTAAAGACACGCATGTAATAACGCAGGCTCAGTTTGAAAAAATGCTCGGCAGCGGCAATAAGACCCCGTATTCTACCCCGTATTTAAATACGGGGATTAAGGGGGCTAATATCACGATGATACAGTGCGTCGGGGCAAGGAATAAAGAGCGGGAATACTGTGGGAGAACGTGCTGTGTGGATGCTGTGAAGAATGCTATAAGGATAAAAAAGGCAAATAACGCCAATATTTTCATTCTATACCGCGACATGAGAACTTACGGGGTGCTTGAAAAACTCTATGAGAACGCGAGGGAACTTGGAGTAATATTCATCAAATACGATGCTGAAAACCCGCCAAAGGTTCAGGATGGCAAAGTTACAGTCCACGACGCCATGCTCAACGAGGATATCGAGATAACTTCAGACCTTGTTGTGCTGAGCACGCCGTTAATCGCTGGAGAGAATGAAGAGACAAACCAGCTTTTCAAGATACCTCTTGATAAGAACAAATTCTTCCTCGAGGCGCACCCGAAGCTTCGACCTGTGGATTTCGCCACAGACGGCGTGTTCCTGTGCGGGAGCGCGCAGGCGCCCAAGCTATTGGATGAAGCCATATCGCAGGCAAGCGCAGCAGCTTCTCGGGCATGTACCATCCTTTCACGAAAGTTCATCGAGACAGAAGGCGCGATATCTGTGGTGGATGAAACACGGTGCATAGGCTGCGGGACTTGCGTTACGGTCTGCCCGTACAATGCTCCTCTGCTTTCTGAAGTTGAGGTGAAAGCAGAAGAAGTCATCTACAAAGCAAAGAAGTCGCACATCAATCCAGCCGCATGCAAAGGCTGCGGTTCATGCGCTACTGCATGCCCGGCAGGAGCTATAAAAGCCCAGCATTTCTCATCACGGGAGATTGGAGAGGCAATTAATGCTTTTAATAAAGGTGTGGGGAAAGTCTTGGTTGAGGTGACTGTATGAGCGGTGAAGCGAAAGGAAACGGATGGGAACCCAGCATACTTGCATTCTGCTGCAACTGGTGCTCATACGCAGGCGCAGATCTTGCAGGGGTGAGCCGCTTCCAGTATCCGCCGAGCGTCAAGGTTCTGAGGGTGATGTGTTCGAGCAGGGTTGAACCCGCGTTTATCCTGAAAGCCCTGAAGGATGGCGCAGACGGCGTGCTTGTCGCTGGATGCCACATAGGCGACTGCCATTATATCGAGGGCAACAAGAATGCAGAGGTCAGGATTAACAACACCAAAAAAGCGCTTGCAAAGCTCGGGTTTGATAAGAGGCTGCGGCTTGAGTGGATTTCAGCCAGCGAAGGTGCACGGTTTTCAGAGGTTATTCGGGATTTTACGGAAGAGATAAAAAAATTGGGTCAGAACCCTGTTAAAAAAGAACCGCAGATAAACGCCCCGAGTCGCGCCTCGGGAGGGCGCATCCACGTATGCCTGCGGG
>DAHXMQ010000400.1 GCA_027371625.1 Candidatus Methanoperedentaceae archaeon
ATGACCTGCAGCCTGAAATGAGCGCTTACCTTGTTACGGATGAGGTGGTGAAGGCGATCTCTTCAAAGAAATACGATGTGATTATCCTCAATTATGCCAACCTTGACATGGTCGGACATACCGGGATATTTGAGGCTGCAGTCAAAGCGGTTGAGGCAGTCGATACCTGCATAGGCAGGGTATTTGATGCAATAAAAGAAGCCGGCGGATTATTGATAATAACGGCAGACCACGGCAATGCCGAGCAGATGGTTGACGATGATGGTGAGCCGCATACTGCCCATACCTCCTGCCCCGTTCCTTTCATTTTTTGCGAAAAAGGCATCAAGCTCAGGAACGGGATACTTGCCGATATAGCTCCCACTCTTCTTGATGTTCTAAGGATCGAAAAACCAGATGATATGACAGGTAAGTCATTAATAATACCGCCATAATTTATATACTTTTCAACCATATATTAATATATGGACGCTAGCGGCGATTTAACCATTTTCAACGGCAAACTCACCATACTTGTAGCTTTTGGTCACGGCGGTGAGCTGGATAAGAGCCAGTTAAAGAAGCTCATTGGTTCGGATATAATTGCAGAACGATGGAATAAGCCCATAGAAGTGGAGCAGTCAGAAGGCGTTGCAGTAGTCGCTGCCGGAAACGAGAAAATAACATGCAATGCAAATATTTATACAGACGTTTTTATTGCAGGTGTAACTCTCCTTAGGACTGAAGTCGAAATCAGGGACAGGGTATTGTTCAATGACATACTGGTAGCCCTTCATTCAAATACGATTATCGTGGAAGGACTCGATTTCCAGTCCTTTGCAAATAAGAGGATAAACGAGATTCGTGAAAAACTCAATCCAGGCAAGACGGTTTCGTATTCTCCAGTTACAAAGAGGTACACGCTCCTTAAATTAAAAGAGTTCGCTCCAAAACTTGACCAGAAAAGCCTGAAGGAGCAGTACGGCGAGGTAATCACGCGTTTCCTGTCGGGTGAGACTTCCATACGAGCGCTGCACAGTAAGGAGATTACAGAAAAACTTGCCAACGATCTCTCGTATTATGACGAGGACCTCTTTCTTGCATCCACAGAGGGCGTGCTTATTCTTGGATGCGAGGACTACATCAAGGAGTTGCGGGAATTGCTTGAACTGGCGATATCGCTGTTGCTCCTGTTTCAGATATATGACAGGAAGATTGACAATGAGATCACAAACGCCTTTGACTCGATAACCAAACTGCGCAGTTCAAGATATTACTTTCTCACCCAGGCGCCAAGAAAACTTGAAAAATCCCTGCTGAAAGTAAGCGAAATCGGGCTGGTAATACTTGACGATATCGAGGACTTGATGAATCCCCATAAGATAACATCGGACTGGTACTACCACTCCGCCTACCAGAAGATGCTGAACACGCTAAGAGTAGGAGAATTCGAGAAGGTTGTGCAACACAAGATCGATTCCCTGCAGGAGCTCTATACAACAGCGAGGGAACTTTCCACCCAGCAATTGACCATGATACTTGAGGTTGCTATAGTTGTGCTGATTCTATGGGAAATACTAATACCTGTTTTTAAGATTTAATCATTCGCTGGTCTTCGGCTCCAGCACATCCTTGTTGTATCTTTCAATATAGAGTATTTCCTTGATATCGGTATTCCCGATAATCTCCCTTGCAATCTGCCTTTTGGACATAAGCCAGCGCTGGTTATAGGTCAGCGCAGGTTCTATTTCAACCGTCGCAGTGCCGTCATTTACTTGGATTGAAAAATCCTTCCCGATATAAAGACCGAGAAGACCCTGTACCTTGTCCTTTATATCCTCTATTTTCTCTTTTATCTCGTAATCGTATGTGACTGTCTGCCCTGCTAAGAACCTGTTAAAGTCCACCTGCGCCATCCTGCCGATTACCCTTATTACCATGCCAGGACGACCATCAAGCTCCACCATCATCCCGACCTGCGGTCTATCCTTGAATCTGGTGATGGGTATGCTTTCGATAAGTTCGGGATTCCTTACACCGAAGGCTTTTTCAGGAGGAACTGTCACCGAGCCTTTATACCCCACATCCTTGCCTGCGAAATCCTCATCCAGTCCTGCTACGGTGTGACCTGCACCCACGATGATAACGTCTCCCCCGTATTTCCCTTTTTCATTGTACATCTTATTGGCTTTTGCCACTTCTTCATCCGTCGTATCAAAAACGCGACCTTCGTCTGCTGTTTTTCCTGTGTATGAAACTCTTATAAAATCTCCTTTCTGGATGCTCATAGTTATTCCTGTCTTTTTTTGGGCTTTTGATGTATCGATGGTATAAAACACTTACTTTTGATGAATCCAATATTCTCTGTTATATTTGGCGGATTCATCAAATTAACCAAAAGCACATAAACATTAAGCACTTTTTAAACGTTATGCTTGTCATCGGAATCGACCCAGGGCTTGCAACCGTGGGCTTCGGCATCATAAGAACCGAGAAAAACATCATTATACCCGTAAGCTATGGTTGTATAAAAACATCTGCTGAAAAACAAACACCTGAGCGCCTGCTGGATATATACACCGAGACTATCGCACTTTTTGAAA
>DAHXMQ010000315.1 GCA_027371625.1 Candidatus Methanoperedentaceae archaeon
TCACGGGCGGGCGCTGCAGGGATTTAAGCAGGGTATCCTGTGCTTTAAGACCGTTCCCTGTAACATAGACCACCACCCGCTCATCATGCCCTGCTTTCTATCTATGCTGAGAATTGCGGGTATGCCCTTACTGAGCTGCTCAACCTGAATGAGGTGCATGTAATCAACTATGCTTAATATGTAGCCTTCATAATCCTCGAAAGTCCTGTCCGATACCTCTGCATTTTCTGGCTTATCAACGACTGCAAACTCTCTAAAAGCAGCAATCTGGTTTTTATCGCCTTCTAAAAAAGCAATGAGCACCTGGTTTCCATTTTCCTTTGTATTGTAAGCATTGAACCGCTCAACCCCAAGCTCAAGTGCTTTTCTGAGTAAAAATACTCTGTATCCAACTTCATGTACTTTGCTGCCAGTTATTTTTGCCTTGAGTTTCATTCAAAATCTGATTCGTTTCATTTGTATTAATAATTTGCTAATTTTTGATTTTTTGTCTCTGAATATGCCAATCTATTGGTGCCCCGGATACTTTACATTAACCTGATATCCTTCATAACATTCCCTACGCCAAGAGCCACTCCCTCCACCTCAATCCCTCCCTTTCCTTTCGCACCGTCCCCAACAACGTAAAGATTGCAAACAGGCGTCCTGTTGCCGATATCGCATCCCGATGAAAACCTGTTCACAGGCCAGCCATTGGAATAGGATTGTATCAACAAAACCTCGTACTTCCTGTCGGGAAAGAGGTGCTTCAGGTCAAGAAGCCCAAGAGTGATTTCATTTTTAATATCATCCGAAACAACCGCCTGATGCGACATTGTAAGATGTTTTCCCGCAGGGGCAAGGCTCGGATCTGCGTTCGTCACTTCGTTGATGCCGTTTATCCTCTCCGCAAAAGGTGTGAAAAAAACGCCGCTGTGACCTATCAAAGGCTCATCGGATGAGAGACAAGTCTTGATGCCTTTTGAGGGCTTGACCTTTTTTATTTTCTCAAGATACGCATAATCACTGCATTCGTACATCCTGCTTGTCTGGGCGTGCCCGACATCGCTGATGACAATGTCTGTATCTACTGTTTTTCCGTTCACGCCAAGCCCAATTGCTCGGGCTTCATCGGTGATTATTTTATCGACACATGATTTGGTATGTATCCTTCCGCCATTTGACCTAATCACATCAGCAAGCGCACTGGTCACTGCGCCGCAGCCTCCGAGTGGGACACCTGAGCCTTTGAAATTATACATGTTATCGATGATTTCAAGCATCTCCCTTGCCGGCACATCTTTCGCAGAAAGGCTCAATGACCAGCCGCAGAAGGAGTTTGCGAGCCTGAGCAGGAATTCGTCATCAAAATATTTTGATATGAAATCCTGGAATGAGATATCGTTTTTTGGTTTGAACTTCCGTGAGAGAAGAAGTATTGTTGCAAGTTTTACCTTCTCTGTGAACCCAAACTGTTTCCTGAAATCTTGAAAAGCAATATTCTCGCCGTTTGCCATCCTGATTACAGCCCTCGGCTCTGAGTCGATTATGGTCACATCTGCTCCGACTTCGCGAAGCATCTGCGCAAGCGGTCCCCGCGAGCCGTGTGGGAGCATGTGCAGCGCGCCTGTGCTGAGCTTGAAGCCTTTATATTCAAGATTGGCAAATCGCCCGCCGATGAAAGGCAGTCGTTCGAAAATCTCAACGTCGTATCCGGCTTTCGAGAGCTTTGCTCCAGCAAGCAAGCCCCCGAGACCTGCGCCGATGATTGCTGCTTTCATTCATCCCCCAAAATGGCAAGAACTGGGCAGTAATCAATGCAAATGCCGCACTCAACACATTTTTCGGTCATCGAAGCGCGCCCGAATACAGTTTGGGTTCACAGAGAAGGTAAAACTTGCAACAATACTTCTTCTCTCACGGAAGTTCAAACCAAAAAACGATATCTCATTCCAGGATTTCATATCAAAATATTTTGATGACGAATTCCTGCTCAGGCTCG
>DAHXMQ010000318.1 GCA_027371625.1 Candidatus Methanoperedentaceae archaeon
AAACTTTTTTCGATAATCGAATCGGATGAGAAGGGAAGGTATGAGCTTCGGGGGAATAAAATAAGGGCACGATACGGTCATTCTGTTGATGTTGACCTTGACTATCCTGAGAACACGCTGCCTGAGCTCTATTACGGCGCAAGCCGCGAGGAAGTGGATATCCTGCTTGAGAAAGGGATTAAGCCGATTAAGCAGCGCTACGTTCACCTCAGCACCTCGGTGGAGAAAGCAAAGGAAGTGGCGAGCATCCATACCGAGGACCCTGTCTTATTGGTCATAAACGCAGAGGAAGCACAGAAGAATGGCGTTAGCATGCTTTCGGCTACGGAGAATATTGTGCTTTCGGAGGAGATTCCTGCGCAGTATCTCAGGGTGATGGAGGATTAAACCCACACCCTGAAAAGCCCGTTCTCCAGTTCCTCTATCCTGAACTTCACATCAAGGAACTGCTCGGTCACCCATATATTCGTCTTCGTGTGGGGAGTAATCACCCGTGTAGTAAAAGAGCCGCCTCCAGCCAGTGCAAGATAGGGAATGAGCTGGTCAGCAAGATATATGTCCACACCAGCGCCGGACTTTAATTCCGAAATTATCGCCCCTGCTGCGCTCTCCCCCACCTTTTCAGCCCTCAAGCCAGGTTTTCCAAGAGCGCTGCCGCCCAGAGTCCCGCACCACAGCGTGATGCCGCTTCCCGTTGACGGATGCCCCGTATTTAAATACGGGGTTTCAAGTGAAATCCTGGAATTGTAGCCTGCATCTTGTAGTGTTTCCCGGGCTGATGCAGCCTGTCTTTCTACAACATGCGAGGGCAGATTGGAGGAGTGGGAAATCCCTTTCACAAGAGAGCATGTGTTGCTATCAAAACTTGCTTTTTTCAGGCTCGAAGGGTTAATTATTGCCTCGACGCAGCCGCCGCCTCTGGGATAGTATCCCCTTCGTATAAGCATAAGCCCGCATTCATATCCCATCCTCGAAAGCGCCCCAAGTGTTACAAGCCTCTGATAATCAATGCTCGGCGACCACTGAACATCTGTACCGCCTGTAATCTTTATCCTCAAGGTCAGAGGCGCATGCATCGCAGCAGGCATCAGGCACTGTAGAAAAAGGGATATGCTGCCCGCAGTGCCGATATCGATTTCATACGTGCCACCTTTAATCTTTCCGGGTCTAAAAATTAAATCAGTGGAGCGCAGTTCGCAGCCTGCTACCTCTGCTTCGCAGATGGAAGCCAGGCTTTCCACAGCTTTCACATGCTGTGCAGCAAGCCCCGGTTTTGGTCTTGTCCTCCGGATATTGTTAATCTCAAGGGGTTTCCCTGTGACTGCTGAAAGCGCAACTGCCGTTCTTAATATCTGACCACCGCCCTCTCCGTAA
>DAHXMQ010000346.1 GCA_027371625.1 Candidatus Methanoperedentaceae archaeon
TAGGCGCGCCTATGGTTTTAAGTGCATTCCTTATTTCCTGCCAGTTTCCTCCGTGCAGGTACATCATCATTATAGTTCCAACGCCACACTGCTCGCCGTGAAGAGCAGGCTTGGGAGCTATTTCATCGAGAGCATGGCTGAACTTGTGCTCAGAGCCACTTGCAGGACGCGAGGAGCCTGCGATGCTCATCGCCACGCCACTTGCCACAAGCGCTTTGACCACAGTCCATGCAGACTCCTCTATGCATGGTTTTATCGCCTCGGCAGATTCGATGAGAATTCTTGCCGTCATTTTTGAGATTATGGAAGCGTATTCACTGAATGGCTCGTTGCGCAGCCTGTGCGCCAGCTCCCAGTCGCGGACTGCGGTGTAGTTGGAGATAATGTCGCCACATCCCGCAGCCAAGAGTCTATATGGAGCAGAGGCTATGATTGCCGTATCTGCTACAACCGCAAGAGGCGTCTGCGCTGCTTCTGAAACGGTCTTATTGTTCCTTATTATTGAAGCCCGCGAAGAAACTATGCCGTCGTGCGAAGCAGCCGTCGGGACGCTTATGAAGGGCATGTCAAGATGCATGGAGGCAAGCTTGGCTATATCGATGGATTTTCCACCTCCCACGCCCAGTAAAAATCCGGCTTTTACCTCGTTTGCGATTTTTTCAACCTTGCTAACCTCATCCATCGCTGCTTTCTCTACAACGCCAACATCAACATTGAAACCTGAATCTTCAAGTGATACTGCCGCTGTTTTTCCTGCAGCCTTGAGCGTTGTGCCTCCTGCCACTATGAATGCGCTCCCATCAAGCTTGAGGTCTTTACATACCTTACCTGTGTCGCTGATAACACCATGACCGACAACAACAGTTCTTGGAAGCTGCATCCATTTGTTCTTGTGGTTCTCTCTCATAAGTTCTTATTAGATACACGCTTGCAGTATATATAATTACACAAGCAGCGGTTATGTCCTTAGAATCAGAATATTAAACCCGTTCCGAAGCCCGATTGCAAGACCGAGAACAAATATCACCGCCTTGATATACTTCTTCTCGTTTAAATCGCCTGGATACCTGTCGATATAATAAAGTACTGGTACAAGCACGACAAGTTTCAGAAGATACATCACCCATGCCCCTGAGCCGAACAGAGTAAGCCCGATGGATTCTGCGTATTTTATCGCTGCGCCCCCGAGAACGTGCTCCTCTGAGAAGCCAAAGAACGTTATGCCTGCAAACGAGCCTGCTGCATCCATAAGCTGCGCCTCAAGCACGCCGATATTCCACCATGTAAGGAAATTCGGAAAGAGTTTCCTGGCTCCTATCATGACAAGGAGTGATGCTGCCCAGAGAACCACAACAAAGCCGAATCCTCCCCAGTTGGAAAGATTCGAAAGCGAGAGCATGAGTATCCCGAGAATCGCTCCTGACACTCCCCATGTTTTCCAGTAATCGATTTTTTTCTTTCTCTGGATGTATATGGACAGGAAAAGCAAGGATATCGCAAGGGAAAAATCGATAACAGTTACGTAGGGAGTGATGAACAATACCGATTTCGTAAAACCAGTGTCGTAAAGAAGCCTGATGCTCATTGCAAAAAACGCCCACATGCTTGCTGCAAAAAGGAAGCGCCCGTCTATCTTGAGCCCGAACCTGTTTATTATGTACACGTAAACGAAAAGTACGCCGACAGCGAACACCAGTCCGAAAAGAAGAGTATTTATCGGATTATAGGTCTCCACATCGGTTGCAGAACGAATGATGTAATCCAAAAGGTTATTAACCATGTCAGACAGACGATAACTATGCACAAATGCTTAAATTTAATGGGGGTATGACATGCAACAAAAGGATCTCGAATACCTGTATTCCCTGAAAAAATATGTTTTTATCATTGCGATTATTTTTATCCTTTCATTGATCATAGGATTGATTATCTCGGTGAAATACCCTGAGCTATCGAAAAATTACCTTGATACGTTCCAGAACCAGTTTGGCTGGATAAAGACTCTTAATCCCATCGCAATTATGCTTTTGATTTTCCTGAACAACGCGTTCAAAAGCTTTCTTTCCCTTGTTCTTGGCATAGGGCTCGGCGTGATACCCGTGCTTTTTGTAGCCGCCAACGGGGTAATCATAGGCATGTTCGCTAATATCATTGCAAAACAGAACGGGACTCTTTTTGTGATTGCAGCGCTCGTGCCGCACGGGATTATAGAGGTGCCAATGGTGTTGATAAGCGCCGGCGTCGGGCTTCGACTCGGCTATAAGATGTATCCTTCTTTATTAGGATTTAAGACGGATATTAATAAGGAGTTAAGGGAAGGCATCGGGTTTTACGTGAGGTTTGTCCTGCCGCTGCTCTTTTTGGCTGCTATAATCGAGACGTTCGTGACGCCGGTGATTGCTTCGCTGGTTATGAAGTGAACTCAGGCAAAATCCTATCAAAATACTTCACCACAACGCACGATTCAATACATTTCCCGCATCGGGTGCATGCTTTGCTGATTCTAAGCTTTGGCTCAATGGTTATGGCTCCGGCAGGACACACTTTCAAACACACGCCGCACTTGGTGCACTTTTTCACCCTGCTCAACTGCTTTGCCGTGTTCTCAAAAAGCGAAATAGCCTCATCCCTGCTCCCTGCATTGACGGATATATGCCCTGATGAGAATATCTTGACATTTGAGTTATTTTTCCTGATCAGCAATACACCGAGGTCTTCTGAGAATACGTTCTCGCCGAGGATGTTTGCGATATCCAGCGCCTCAGAAGGTATAATCCCGGCAATTTTCCCCTCCATGGTATAGCCGCCTGTTTTGCATGGCGAAACCCCGCCTGTTACTGCAATGCTGAATTCCTCTTTTGTGCCTTTTAATTTCGTGCTTATATTCAACTCTTCAGCCAGTCGAACCATCTTGGGAGGCAGCATCTTCCAGCGCCAAAATCCGTGCTCAATGAATTTCTCAGAAACTCCGTGCTCTTTCGCCCAATTTAAAAGATATTCATTCCAGCGCGCAAAGAGCTCAGGATGCAATTCCTTGAACCTGTAATACTCGGCGCTCAGTTCAGCAGGGCAAAGCCAGCATCCGACACGTTCAAAACCAAGGTCGTATAAGGGATTGTACTCAAGTTTGCGGTAGTAGATATAAAGCCAAACCTCGATGGCGCGCCAGTTGCGGATGGGGAAAACACTCACCTGCCCCGGAATGAACGGGTTCTCCTCTTTCGGGGATATCCGGGCGCGCGAGAACGACTCGTATTTTCTTTTCCCGTCGATGGTCAGGCATTTGCGCCCTTGTCGTGTGCATTCTTCCATAACAATATTTATTGGCGCAAGCTTGCACACCTTACAGCACCACCTGAAATCCTTTGCAGGCGGACCGAAGATCGGGAGGTTCTCCCAGAAAGCCTCGTTTGCATTGACCTCGATAAGCTCGACACTGTTTTTCCTGCAGAACTGACGAAGAAACTCCACTGTCTCAGGGAACTCGATACCCGTGTTTGCAAAGAATACTTTTACGTTTTTCAAAGCGCTTCGTGTTATATCAAGCGTTGCAAGGCTGTCCTTGCCGCCTGAAAAGGAGACATATACAGGCGAGTCCCTGAAATCCTTCTGGTTGGCTATGCCGCGAATGGTATTCACAGCATCCTTTACGAGCCTTTTCATGTGCGGCGCATTAGCGCGGATAACCTCGTCCATCGGCGCAAGTCTGGATAGAAAGAAAGCTTTTTTGGATTCGATTTTCTTTATCCGCAGCGACTTGCCGGGGTTTTTAAGCTCTATGCTGTCCTTTAATGATACTCCAAACCCACTCAGGTTTTTGCTCATTACAAGAACGGTATCCCCTTTCCTTATGTCGTCTGAGCATTCAAGAACCTCGCCTCCGTCTATGGTTTTCCCGCTGAGGTGGCGACCTTTCGATGAAATTTTGACGAGCTTGGTTTCGATGCCTGCTTGTATGAGCGCGCTTGCCCCTTCAACCACGAGGTCGAGCTTGAAGGCAAGCTCTTTCATATCGAACCTCAATATCCCGAAACGCAAGCCGTCCACTATTATCTCATCTGTCTTGTCCTCACCCGGAATTTTATTCAAAAGAATAAGTTTACCATCAGGAAAAGCGGCGCCGAATGAGTTTAACAATAGGTTGTTTATTATGCTTTTTTCATGCCGTGAAGAAAACCGCACGTCTCCGGGCTGGGAAAGCTCGATTCTGAAGCCTGTTTCTTTGCAGATGCCACAGCTCTCATCGAGTAACGGGATATTGCATTTCCTGCACCAGAAAATATAGTTTTCTCCAAGTTCCCGTGCAGGGTTTGAAGCTTCTGGTTTTGTCTTGCTGCGCCTTTTGGTTTGCATTTCGATGCTAATATTGGCAGGGTTTTACTTATATTATGCAGATTTTTCAGTCCAATTTTCGTTTTTGAAAAAATTTATACGGAGAAGCGTTATTTAAGTGAAATATGCCCGACATCCAGAAAATTAAGCTTGATTTACAGAATCTTTATGGGAAATCAAAGCAGAATCCTGAGATGCCTGAGGAAGAACTTAGGACGCTTTTCAATAAAAGTACAATTCTTGAAAATCTGGGGTATGGCGCAATCGGGAAGGATATCAGGCTTGAATTATCCATTAAAGGAAAAAGAAGCGATATCGTCTGCCTTGATGATTACGGCAATGTTGTTTTTGTGGTGGAGTTTAAGAAACCATCAGACAGCATGGAACTAAAAGAGCATTTTGACCAGTTGTGGGATAGGTATGTAAAGCCTCTGCGCGCTGATTTTGGCGCATTAATAAACGGATACGAGTTAATTCTTTACAGAAGAATCGGAGAGAACAATAGGCTTGAGGTTCGTGTAAATCTCAGCGAGATTTCTGATAAGGACTGCGAGCTTATCGTTAAGTTATTAAAAAAGCCGGATTATGAACTCACCAAAGTAAGAGATATATTAAATTATCTGAATAAATTTTCGGCGCCGGAATCAAGAATTTTTTTAACAACCGATGAGGCGCGTAAGCATTTCTTTGAGAACTTCAAGCTCGAAGAGGATTCTATCTTTGGCGAGTTATTTAAAAATACGATAAAGCTCTTTGATTATGAGTATTCGCGCTCAAAGTTCCTTACCAGCGCATACGATTTCTGGCGCAAATCCTACGCTAAGAAACCTGATAAAGTGCCTGAGAGCTGGAAAAAGCTCCTGAAAGGCGCGGGGCTTTCAACAGGCGAAGAAGATTTGTATAAATTCATGTTCTGCCTTGAAACCACATACGCCCTGTTTACCCGTCTCATTCTTGCCAAGGCGTGCGAAGACTATAATTTTCAGGGCATCGACTTTTCGGAATTCATAGAAAGTGAAATCAAAGGCAGCGAGCGCAGGGGCGGCACGTTCCTTGTGATGTGGGGTGTGCTTGTGATGCGCCTGATTCGAAAAATGCGGCGCGACCTTGTAGAATCTGTTTTTGAGGAAGATTTGTTCTACTGGTGGACTGACGACTTTGAGGGTTTGCAGAACAATATTTATACCGACCAGAGAAGTTATGAAGTGGCGCTGATGGATTTCAGCAGGGCGCTGGCTAAAGTGCTATATGCGCTGTATAAATTCGATTTTTCAAAAATCATCGGCGACCCGCTTGGCGATCTATATCAGAAGTATTTTGACCGTGAGACAAGGAAGGCACTGGGTGAGTTTTATACACCCAAAGAAGTGGTAGAATATATCGTTGATGCTGTTGATTACAGGGGGCGTGGAATCGTTGATAAAAGGCTTCTTGACCCTGCATGCGGTTCAGGTACTTTCCTTGTGGATGCCCTGAAGAGGTATCTTGAGGAGGCTAAGCCTCTTGCAGAGGAAAAGGGATGGGATTTTGTTCTTTCCAAGCTATGCAACGAATATCATATCGTGGGTTTTGATATCCATCCTTTCGCCACTATAATGGCGCAGATTCAGTTCATGCTTGTGCTCATCCCGAAGTATAAGAAAGCTATTGAGAAAAACAAGAATTTCGTGCTCAAGCGCCTGCCTATTTTCAGGACTGACTCACTGATAGATGAGAGCAAGAGCGAAGCTATGACGCTTTCCATGTTCGAAGGCGGGCGCAGTATTGAGATTAGCATCACGCTTCCAGTGCGCGCAGGCAATAAGTTCGTGGATGCGAAGGTTATAATGCCTTTCAGGGGCGAGGCAATATCCGAGAAAACTGGCTTGCTAAACATTCCTGAATATTTCGCCGCGCTTCAGGCGCTTTTCGATACCGTGAAAGATGCGGCGCGCGCCGAGCAGGAAAACCAACCGCAGATAAACGCAGATGAACGCAGATACTTTCTTACATCTGAATTTAGCAAGATAATCCACCGCAAAGGACGCAAAGAGCGCAAAGCAGCGCAGCATGAACCTCCGTGCCCTCTGTGCTCTCTGTGGTTGAACCTCTTTTCCGCTCCGGCGCATGGGCGCGCGCCTCCACAACCTGAAGGGTGGGAGGTGGCGAAATGCGTATTTTGATAGATACAAATATATTCATTTATAGAGAGGACTATAATATAATTCCAGAAAATCTGCAAAAGTTACTAAAAATATTAAACCGCTTAAAAACAGAATTACTCATCCATCCCAAGTCTATCGAAGAAATACACCGAGACCTTAATGAAGATAGAAAAAAGGTTGTATTATCCAAGATTAATACTTATGCATCCTTAGAGTTGCCGCCTGACCCCAACAAAGATGCTAATTTTTTAGGTGTTGTCGGGCATTCGTTAAAACCCAATGATTATGTTGATAATGCTATATTGTATGCTGTTTATAAGGATGCGGTGGATTTTTTGATTACAGAAGATAGAGATATATATAATAAAGCTGCTAAATTAAATATAAAGGACAGGGTTCTATCAATCGAGGATGCGCTGAGTACATTTGAAAAGAATTTTCATACCAAAGGCGTGGTTCACCCTCCAGCTTTAAAAGTACAAGTTGTTCATAATCTGAAAGTAAACGACCCATTTTTTGATTCTTTAAAAGAAGAATATGGTAAAAGCAAATTTGAAACATGGTTTACGGATATTTCAAGGGAAGGTAGAAAATGTTGGGTTCATTTTAGAGAAGATGACACTATAGGAGCTTTATTAATTTATAAAGATGAAAATGAACCCGTTGATTCTATCCCTCCTCTTCCTAAAAAAAAGAGACTCAAACTTTCGACTTTCAAAGTTACACATTTGGGGTATAAAATTGGAGAACTCTTTATAAAACTATCAGTAAAATATGCTATTAAAAATAATCTCGCTGAGATTTATTTAACTCATTTCACTAAACCTGAGGATGATCTTGTCGATTTAATAACAGAATATGGATTTAATAAGGTAGCTTATAAGATAACAAATAATAAAAAGGAGGATATATACCTTAAAGAACTTCAGCCAGATAGAGAGAAGTTAAGTTCTTTGCGCCCTATGGAAGTGGCTAAGAACTTCTGGCCTAATTTCTATGATGGAGCGAAGATAAGTAAGTTTATAGTGCCTATTCAGCCGAAGTACCACGAGAGACTATTCATTGAGTATAAAGGAAGACAGACAAAATTGCCTGAACATCTTGGCGAGTTCATTATTGAGGGCAATACAATAAAAAAGGCATACATCTGCCATTCAAGAATTACAAAGATGTCTACCGGCGATATACTGCTGTTCTATCGTTCACAGGATAAAGAGCTGACTTCTTTAGGGGTTGTTGAAAAAGTGTATTCGGGTCTTCGAGATAAAGATAAAATCGCAAGACTTGTTGGCAAAAGAACGGTGTATTCAATCGGCGAAATAGAAAAAATGGCAAAGAAACCGACGATGGTAATTTTGTTCACATGGCACTTCCACCTACCAACTCCTTTAAAATTCGATGAGTTGAAACGAATGAATGTATTAAAAGGCGCTCCTCGATCAATTGTCCAAATATCTCATGATCAATATCTGAAAATAAAGACAAATGGTGGTGTAGATGAACGTTTTACTGTCAATTGAGCCAAAGTATGCCGAGGCTGTATTCTCAGGCATTAAAAAATACGAGTTCAGAAGGACGATTTTCAAACGAAAGGATATAGATAGGGTTTATCTTTATTCCAACTCCACTGTGAAAAAAATTGTCGGGTCGTTTGAGATTGGAATTATTTTAGAAGGAACACCTCAAGAAATCTGGAGGAAATGCCATAAATATGGTGGAATTTCAGAAGAGGATTTTTTTAAGTATTTTGGAGGCGCTCGAAAAGCGTTTGCGATTGAAATAAAGAATGCTCAGAGATTTTATGAGCCAATTGACCCTTATTCTACCATTGTTAAGTTCACTCCTCCGCAGTCGTTCTATTATCTTGCATTTGACATCAAAGGGCGAGTGATATGAATAGAGAGTATAAACTTCTAAAACTATGCTTGCTTATCAATTTCAGTAAACCAAGAGTTGAAATTAAGAGGATGGTAAATGGCATTTAAACAATTACTTATACGCAAAAATGAGCGCAGGTTAGATTATCCATTATCTGCGTTTATCTGCGTTCATCTGCGGTTAAAAAATATACGAAACGACCTCTATCATCGGCATTTTTCTGCGCCCATTTGCGATCTAAACCCATTTTCATGTATTAATCTGAGGTAAAGGTGAATAAATCATGAAACTATCCGCCATAAAAAAAGAAAAAAAGAAAAAGAACCAGCCAAAGGAAGTCAAAGACACGGCTGCAAGAAGCATAATGAGCGTCCTCGAGGAAGCAGGGCTATCTGAAAAAGTACTGGTATCAGCAGCCATGGAACTCTACGTACCGCATCCCGGAGTCGAGAACGTTGACATCGCAAAGCGTGTTTTTAAGCGTGAGCTAAGGCATGCGCTCTCAGACCCCAATCTCTGCATACTCCTATACGCAGGTCTTCTTCTTGAAAAAGCAGGCGAGAAGGGAGAGCTTCCCGGCATGAGCAAAGAAATCTTCAATAAAGACCTCACCTTTCTTATCGTGGATGAGGTAATCGGGATGAGCATAGCAAAATACATCAGCGGCGACAAGGGAATCTTTGAGTATGTCAGGTTTGACAAATTAAAACCCGGCATACTCTCAAAACTCGGGCCATTCATGGACGATGTGATTGCTGGGCTAATAGGCGGTGCCTCAGCCAACATGTACTCAAGAGGCAAGAACGACGCAGGCAAGGCGAAAAACAAGGAAAGAAAGGCAATCCCGAAAAGCGAGGGAAGTTTTGCAGGATAAGGCTTCATGAGAGAGTTTCTTTCCGCCCTGCGCAGCGGTTTTGGTTTCCTGTCCACAATACCCGTGGGTATAAGCATGGAAGGCATAGAGAAGCTCATGAAGCATGTATATCTATTTCCTGTCATCGGCGCGGCTCTCGGTATAGTACTTGGTATAACAGGTTACATACTCTCGATAGTATTTCCGCAGGCAGTGATACCGGTTGCAATAATCATCGCCATTTACTTCCTGACAGGATTCAACCATATCGACGGGCTTGCAGATTTTGGCGATGGCATAGCGGCGCACGGAACGCGAGAAAAAAAGATAGAAGCGATGCGCGATACTGCCGTCGGGACAGGCGGGCTGGTGTTCTGTATGATCGCGCTCATTGGAGTTTTTGAATCTCTTTCTTCTATTTCGAAGGTTATGCTTCCCGCAGCGCTGATCGTGGCAGAAACGGGTTCGAAGCAGTCCATGGTCACTGTTGCAGCTTTCGGCAATAAGCTGCATGAAGGTTTCGGGTCAATGACGGTGAAGAATACAAGACTATCGGATTTCGCGATAGGAATGGTCTTCACGGGCGCAGTGAGCTATTTTTTTCTCGGCGTCTTTGGCATTGAGGCATTCATAGTATCGCAACTGGCAGCGCTTCTTGTCCTGAATACGGCAAATCACCATTATGGAGGGGTGAGTGGGGATGTTATAGGCGCCTCCAACGAAGTCGGGCGCCTTGCAGCTCTTCTTTTCATCGGAGGATTTGCATGGATGCAGTTGTAATGGCAGGCGGGATGGGAAGGCGCCTTGGGAAGGATGAGAAGCCTCTCACGATGCTGCTTGGAAAACCCCTGATTTGGTATGTGCTCTCTGCGCTTCTTGGCTCAAAATACATCGAGCGAATCTTTGTTGCAACCTCCATGAGGGTAAGAAAAACAAACGAATGGCTTTCGGATTTCAAAAAAGAACATGACCTTGGGATAATCTCAACAGGCGGTGAAGGTTTTGTCCATGACATGGTTTGTGCTGTTGAAAAAGCAGAAATAAAAGGGCGTGTGCTGGTTATAATGGCTGATCTCCCGCTTGTGAACTCGAAATTATTAGACAGGATTATTGAAAAATACAGCGAAATTAATATGCCTGCTCTCTCGGTTCACATGAATCTTGATGCTTTCACAAAACTCGGGCTTCGTCCGGATACTGTTTTCCACAAGAACGGTGGGTTTATTGTGCCCTGCGGAATCAACATACTTGACGCTGGCAGGATTCGGGAAGAGCAGGAGGATTTCAACCTTATTCTGGAAGATGAGGAGCTTGCGCTGAATGTGAATACACAGGAGGATTTAGCTGTGTGCGAGAGGTATCTGAAGAACCGCAGATGAAAGCGGATAAACGCAGATTTTTTTGTGGTGCACAACATATTTATTACTTTTTAATTATAAAATTCGGCGCCGATATGCTCCCGAAGCTGATGTCGGGCGGGATTCGGGTTGGCATGAGGTAACAACCATAGATATGCGCCTTCTGTACAGATCAGACAATGATAAGGCATATATCTCCGTCCAACATAGTCTAACATAGTTCGATACAGTTAAACTGAGGCGAACCAAATGCAAAAAATAAGAATGAGTAGAAAAGGACAGGTGGTAATACCTGCGGAGATCAGGAAAAAATACAAACTGAAAGAAGGAACCATGCTATCTTTAGAAGAGGACGAAGGAGTAATCAAATTAATGCCCAAGGTAAAACTCAGATCACTTTGCGGCACATGGCCTGACCTTGACATTGAGACTGTTACAAAAGAAATAATAGAAGATCGGAAGAAGGATAGATGAATAAGATCCTGATAGATACAATGTATATTGAGGCAATACTCAGCAGGGATGAGCCTCCATATACGGATTTTGCAGATGCGATAGACGATGGAAAAATCATTGGGATGTCTTCAACCGTCTCACTTACAGAGTTGATCAAAAATCTGGGTATGAAAGATACAAACCGGATGCAAACCACAGTCGGGCAACTAAAATCATCAGAGATAATTCTTGTAAACGTAACTCAAAAAATCGCAGTGCGTGCAGGGGAATTGCGCCTGAGATACGATATACCCACTGTTGATTCGCTGATAGCTGCGACGGGAATAGTCGAAAATGTCGGGCACATATTAACAGACGACGATCATTTCGATCCACTTATTAATTTAATAAAACCAATAGACATGAAGAAAGCTTTGAAATTGGCAAAGCAATAAAAATAAAAGCTATCCTCCACTCCCTCCTCCTGAAGCTGATGTCGGGCGAGATTAGGGTGGGTGCGAGCCGCTGATGAACACGGATTGCGCGGATGACGCGGATGCGCACGGATTTGTATCCGTGAAATCCATCCAATCTGTGTCATCCGTGTTCTGCGCCGTGTTTCTCCAATGACAGTTCGCAAAATAACGCAAAACAGCGCAGTCTTTTCACCCTTTGCGTTCCTTCGCACCTCTTCGGTGAATTATTTCTTCCGCAACCGCCATGCTATCAGTATAATTGCAATTGCTGCGGCAGCCTCAAAAGCCGGCGTTCGTACATGGGTTTGATTTTTTGTAGTGACATTCTGCGAAGGTATGGGCAGCAAAGGCGGCATGAATGGTGTTATCGTGGGTTTTATCGTTGTGACATTGGAAGCAACCGCATGTGAATTAAGCACAATCGAGGTCTTTGCAATCATTGCTGCATAGGAATACTGGGAAATCTTGTCAAAGGGATTGGTCATAAATTCGGCATACTCGTATGCGCTCACAGCAAGCGTGGGCTCGATTCCAGCCATTCGGGCTTCGTTTATTGCCGCCCTTGCAGACTCATTGCTCTCCTCTATCTTCGCAGTTGCATTGGTGCCTAATAAACCTATGGAAGTGCTGGCTGTTACCGTTGCCTGAAGCGAATCGAAGATTGCGCCCGCATAATATCCGCGCTCAAGTTCTGCCTGCGCATTGGCAATGTCCTCGTCCGCGCCTGTGGTAATCCCGGCATGAGCCCCGCTCTCGGAAAGCAGCGCCTGCATATAGGTATTGATGGACTGTGCTTGGCTCAGATACCATCCTGCCCGGTCTTTCAATATATTCTCAGGCACTGTTTTCCCCCCTGGCAAAGCAAGCGTAAGCCACCATTGCGCCGTGCGCGCCCGCTCATTTGCAAAGGCAAGTGAAAAAATCTTATCATTCGTATCATTGAGTTTTATTGCCTCATCGAGTCTTTCTCTTGCACTCGTGATTCTGGATTCAGCCGCCCCGACAGCTTCTACATCGCTTACACCGTTCGATTTGAAATTGTTGAGGTCGGACTCTGAACTGTTTATCTGGTTTTCCACTTTAGTCACTAATTCATTGAGATACTGTTCTTTATCAGAAGCTTTGCTGTAACCATCGCTCCACTGCACAAAGCGCAGGTCGATCATCGCATTAAAGTACGAAGATGTCGCTGCATAGTATTTCTTATCATCATACATCGCATCTGCCGTTTTTAAAATCCCGTTTGCCTGATCAAGGAATTGACTTTCAGGCAGTAACAAGGTCTCATTGTACATGCTGTGCGATTCATTTTTCAGGTTTGAGGCAAGAGGTAGAAGCAGACTTAGATACTCGGGTGTCAGGATAGTTCCATTATATGCAGGACTTGCAATCTCATGGCCTGTAAAAGCAAGAACAGCATCCTGTATCGTCCCGACTTCCTTCACATCGACATTTAATTTTTTCCCAAGATCAACAACATCCACATTCTCCTGCGTTTCCTGGGTGATGACGAAAGCGCCTTTTGTTATGGTAACTGTTTTTGTTATTGTAACATTGCTCTGTCCCTCTGGTATAAGAAAAAGTGTTGCATTCTTTGCAGCAGCAGCCTGGAGCTTGTATGGAATTCCGCCTACAGGTCCTATGGATTCGTCGGGATTTATCATGCCTGTCATGACCACGTTGGGTTTTAATGTCCAGTTTTTTATGGCAGCAATGGTTGCTACTGTCAATGCCCCGCCAGCCGAGGGTCCTCCGATAATGGGCGAGCTTATATCGATGATGTAATAGAAGTCATACGCTTTCTCGTCAACCCCGAGCACATCGGAAGCTACCATTGCAGCAAGCCTTGCCGAGCCCTGGAGGTCAACCTGCGTATATGGATTCGTATCCACAAAAACATGACCTGTGCCGTTCGTAACAATTACCTGTGCGCTCAACAAAATGCCCTCATCCCCGTTCTCTGTGCTGCGGTCAGCCACGAGCGGTACTGAGACCCCGCCTTCCAGGGCATGAACAGTGTTAACGGAAACCAGCAATAATAGAGCAAAAAGAGGTATTAACCATTTGTTCTTCATTTTCTCACAAACACTCATATATTAGATTAAATACTTAAAACCAGTGTAAGATATGTATTTATCCGACCCATATAACGTTGCCTACAAAGGCATTTATGCAGTTGCTGACCGGAAAATCGAGTTTGTGGAGATAATGGAACATTCCAGTTGCTACGGCGGCTCTGCATGGGCTTTGTATCATTACTCCAAAAGCCCGCTTGTAATCAAAAGCCGCTCAGTTGGCGATATGATGCGCTACCTCGTAAGAACAGGACACGAGCCCCTTGACCTTCGCTCTTCGACGGCTGCGGCTGGTATTGAATCTGTCTTCGTGAACGATAAGGAAATCGAGATAACATACAGCGGTCTTGGAGGCGGCGGCGTGGGTGCAACCACATGCAGAGGTTTTGCAAACGGTGTTCTGAGATGTCGGATTTCAGACTCCGGAGGGGGAAAGCGCGCAAGCGGCACAATCGTAGTCCCGCGAAGGGAAAGGGTGCTTGTGGGAATCGACAACACGGACTCGAAGGAGGTCGGGGCAACATGGACGCTGGCACATAATATCGCGGATGCGGTTGATTCGCTTGACCATAAATACATTTCCCATACCCTTGTACAGCTTTACCCCGTGCCTGAGAAGACGCAGAACTGCGTTTCGACGGTGCTTGAATTTGCATGCATCGAAGATGCTAAAAAAGAGTTGCTTGAAAAAATAAAAGAGGGACTTGAAAAATACAGCGTGTCAAATGAAACTGGAATGGTGGCGTTATCGGATTTTGATGCTTCAATGCTAATGGATTACAGCAAATTGTGCAGGAGCAGGATGATAACCAAAGAGCTTGCTTTGAAAACCGCACAGGATTGCGGTGTTGAGGTATGCATGGATGGTAAAGGCATAATAGGCGCCCTGGCAGCTCTTCCCTGGTTTTCGCACAATGAGGAAGCGGTGGTTTTGTGAGAAATAAACCGTGGATAAACGCCGATGAACGCAGATTAGTTAGTGGATTAGATGCCATAGTCGCAGCGCTTGAGGACTGCGGCGTTAAAATAGTGACTGGAGTTCCGGGTTATCCGATAACAGAACTCATGGAAGCTTTGGAAAACCCCGTATTTAAATACGGGGATTTAAAACATGAATGGTCAGTGAATGAAAAGGTTGCACTTGAAATTGCCCTCGGTTCATCGGTATGCGGGGAACGCAGCGCAGCAATCGTAAAACATGTGGGAATGAATATTCTCGCCGACCCTCTTATCTCTTCTGCAACGCATACGATAGGCGCAGGCGTGGTAATCATTGCAGGGGATGACCCAGGCGCGCAGAAATCCCAGAATGAACAGGATTCGCGTTTTTACGGACTGATTGCCGAGGTTCCTGTATTCGACCCATCAACACCGCAGGCTGCATACCTGTGTATCAAAGAGGCTTTTCTTTTGTCGGAAAACGTCAAGACTCCGGCATTAATCAGAATTACGGACAGGCTTCTCAAAATGGAGGACGAAGTTATTAGGAAAAAACGTTCTGCGCCACATAAATCCATTGATAAAAAAATATGGCAACTCACGATGCAGGGCAAACACCAGCGCTTTCACAGGGCTTCATATCCGAAAATGTGTGAATACGCAGAGAGCTCGAAATTGAACGAATATAAAAAAAGAGGAAGCACAGGAATAATCTCATCAGGTTTCCCTTCATATCTTGTCGAATCCATAAGTAAAAATTATTCCCATCTTTCCCTCGCAGTAACCAATCCCCTGCCTCTTGAATTAATCAATCGCTTCATAGAGGAGCATGACCGCATTCTTGTTGCTGAAGAAACAGAACCTGTTATCGAAAGACAGCTTTCAAAGGTTCTTGGCAAGCTGACAGGACACCTGCCTTACGGGCTAATTGAAGGCAGAGATATACGAAAAGCCCTCAAGAACACAAACAAGGATGCAGTGGAGCGCAGGATACTACCTGAAACTCTCAAGAAAAGGGGGAAACATAACCTATGCGACGACTGCCCTTACATCCCTCTTTATGATGCGATAAAGGAGCTAAGAGTGCCTGTGGCAGGCGACATGGGATGCTCCGTAATGACAGCATCGCCGCCGCTCTCGCTTCTCGCCGCCGCTTATTCGCTTGGCTCTTCCATTGCCACAGCATGCGGGTTTAGCAGGAAGGGAATTGCGATAATCGGCGATTTCGGTCTTGCCCATTCGGGGATTTGCGGTCTTATCAACGCAGTCCACAACAAACATGACGTACTGGTCGTGGTGCTTCAAAATGAAGTGGCTGCCATGACGGGCGGGCAGGCGGTACCTGACCTCGGCGGGCTTTTGAGTTCTTATGCCAGGGATACTGAGATAATAGACCCACTGGATGCCAATTTAAAAGACAAACTTTCAAAAAAGCTCGGAAAGAAGGGAGTATCAGTGCTTCTGGCGCGCGCACCGTGCCCGAGATATTGAGAGGTCTAATCAACCTGACATCCGACAAATTAATAGGACTCCCGTAACCATTCCACCCCTTCAAAAGGTGATACAGCCCCGTCTCTCAGTTTCACACGCCCCTCAGTTTTCTTGACACCAGCCTTCCCATTTCCGTCAGCTCATACTTCCCGCTTTTATTCTCTATCAGCTTCTTACTTACAAGCTCCTCTATACTCTTATCAGCACCGACGATACGGGTTGTTTTGGCTATCGTAGCCGCATCCATCGCGCCCTTCGAATCCAGCACGGCAAGAATCTTGCCTGCCTTGTGATTGCTTGCCACAAAACCGATTAGTTCTTCCATAATCTACATAACAACCCCATGTGAGATAACTTTATTGCATGCAAAGGCTATTAAAAAGCGGCGGGCTAGCCCGGGTAATTCGGCGTTACCTGTCACCCGAAACCGTCGATAGCGGGGGGCGAAGCCCAAGGAAGAAGTTTTGACTGCTGCCCAGCCCGCAGGTTCTACTGTGAAACCCCGTCCTGTGGGGCTAGTGTAGGTGCAATGGCTTTCCTGAAGGAGGGTCTTTGCATCTTAATCGCGGAAAAAGGTCTAGGCCCGGAAGGGAGCAAACCAGCCGTGAACAACTATCGCTCATGGGGTCGCGGGGCGGAGGCGAGTTTGCGGATCACTGGACTGTGGAAGGGACTGCGACCCGAGGCGTGCCCGCTACTTTAATCCCCGCATTTAAATGCGAGGTCTTCATTGCGTTATCCCAGTCACCACGTCTTTCCTGAAATCAAAGACTGTAGCGCACTTATCTTTATTGCAGATATCAAACCGTAATGTATCTTCTATAACCCCGATATTTGCTGCCGCATATCCAGCACTTTCAAAAAGGCGAATAACTTCTGATTCATTATCAGGCGAAGCTGTCACTATGAATCCTGTTGCAGGATGAATCTTCAGCCATTGCGTGAAATCAACATCCACTGGCGCTGGTATTTTCGCAAGCTCAACCCTTGCGCCCTTTCCGCTTGTCTCAAGAAGCATGCCCAGCGTACCTATCAAGCCGGGGTTGCTGATGTCCTTCCCGGCTGTGAGAAGTTTTCTTTCCCCGAGTACCTGCATAACTTTATATTTTGCCCTCACCACTTCCGCCTCCTTCATGGTAGTGGAGTCAAAACTGTATGGAGAATTCGGTCCCACTTTTCCATCCATATCGTAAGCCGCGATTATAGAGTCGCCCACGTTAGCAGTGCTGCTCCTGATCTCGCATCCCCTTTTCACAGTTCCGATAATTGCGACGGAGAGCGAGGTATAAGGGGTATCGGGATGCAGATGACCTCCCACCATGGGCACGCCGAACTTGGCTATCCCGTCCCTGATGCCGCGAATAATTTCCTTGCATGCGTTTTTATCGTCCGAGGAAAGCACATTGACCATCGCCACGGCTTGCCCGCCCATGGCAGCGATATCATTGACATTTACGAGTACCGATGTATATCCCGCCCACCACGGGCTTGCATTTATTAACCTCCCCCAGATTCCGTCTGCTGCAAACAGGATGTAATCCTCGCCACCGATATCGATGACGGCAGCGTCGTCCCCGAAATCCACCACAGCATGCGAGTATTCGGAACGCACGCTCTGGAATATATTAATCAGGTCAGCGATTGGTTTTTTTCTTGTAATGCCTTCAAACTCACGGATTTCCTTTACGATTTTTTGAATATCCATCGCATGGTATTCACGCATGATTGTAAATTATAGTTTTGGGAATTTATTGAATAGGAATTTATAAACCACAGAGTACATGGAGAGCACAGAGAATTTTAACCCTGCATCCTCTGTGCTCTGGTATGAAAAAGTGTAAAACCCGAAGCTGAACACGGATGACACGGATTTTTTAATCTGTGCCAATCCGTACCAAATGTTCACATGAACTTATAGCCGCGTTGAATCACTTTCACAGAGCTTAGATTTATTTTATATCCATGCATAATGGTTATTAAAGCATGGAAAGCCCGGATTCGCTATTCAGCGGCAACAGCGACGCTCTCTGCATTCTTTGCAGGGGTGCAAGATTATTATGCGGCAAACAGAGATGCCCTGTCCTCGTCAAATTCTATTCCAATGTCAGGGTGAAATCGCTCACGGACAGCCTCAGCATCGATGGCTCAACACCGCCAGGGGTGTTTGTGGGAAGAATCGGGTATCCTTATGTTTCCGTCGGTCCTTTAATCCCTCCCTCGCATGGCGACACAACCCTTCTCGACACCCCTGAGATGTGGATTGGGAAAAGCATCGATGACATAGTGGATTTCCGCTCGCAACTGGTGAGGGGGAAATACCTGACGCATGTGAGAGACCTTGAGAGCAGCCACATCATAGAAGCCACACGGGAGATGGCTTTGTCAGCTTCTCCTGTGGATGTGGAGGCTGAGTTTCTGAAAAAGCCAAGGTCAAGGCTTGTTCTCGATGATGAAGTGCAGCCCTTCGGACCGACTGCGCCTCTTAAGAAAATCGACCTCGGGAATACCAAGTTTGACCAGAGAATGGAGAAGGCATACAACGATACGGACATGAAGGCAAGGGACGCAGTGCTTGAACTTTACAAGAAAGGCACGTTGATCTCAAGCATCCAGAAAGCCTTCAGCGTAGGCTCTTTCGGGGAAGGAAAAGCCCGCCGTTTTGTTCCCACGAGATGGAGCATCACCGCTGTTGATAGCATGCTAGGGACGAACCTGATGGAAAAGATGAAGGATTTTCCTGTAATTTCCGGATATCTGGTTTTTGAGTCATGGCAACTGGATAACAGGTTTGTGGTTCTTATGATGCCGCGCGCCTGGAGCTATGAGCTTATCGAGGCATGGTATCCGAATACCGTGTGGAACCCGTTCGGGAAGGATGTGGCGATAATGTCCTCTTCCGAAGGATATGAAGGAAGAACCAAGTATGCCGAGATAGGAGGCTGCTATTATGCTGCGAGGTTTGCGGTGAATGAATACCTCGTTAAGGAGAGAAGGCAGGCACGGGTGGTGATTCTGAGGGAGGCGCATCCTGGTTATATCATGCCAGTCGGAGTATGGAATGTGAGGGAGAACGTAAGGGCTGCACTGAAATCACCAGCAAGGAAATTCTCTTCGCTGGATGAGGCTTTTGAATATATTTCCACAAGGCTTGTTATTCCGAAGGAGAGGTGGATTAAAGCGAGCGATGTTTTGAAAAATACGTTATACCAGAAAGGGCTTGAAGATTTCTTTAAATAACGAACCGCAGATGAAC
>DAHXMQ010000405.1 GCA_027371625.1 Candidatus Methanoperedentaceae archaeon
GAGGGTTTCAAGACAGCAGTGTTGCCTGCAATAAGCGCTGGAGCAATAGCCCAGAAGGGGAGCAGCAGGGGATAGTTCCACGGCTTGATAATCCCGACAACTCCCACGGGTTCATATCTTGTAAAGCTGAATGTATCCGAATTTATTGGGATTGCTTCCCCCTCCAGATATTTTTTACCTTCGTTTGCAAAATATTTTACCATTTCATGAGTTACCAGCACTTCGATATCGGATTCGAAAAGCGGACGACCCATTTCCATGGTTATGAGCGTCTTTAGCTCCTGTTTTCTTTTTAGAAGCTCATCTCCGATTCGGTTAAAAATTCTTGCTCTTTCACTTATGTCGGTCTTTTTCCAGTCAGGAAAGGCAAGCCTTGCAGCCCCTACAGCTTCTGCGATTTCTTCTCTGCCTGCAAGACATGCTTTCCCAAGAATTTCGCCCGTAGCGGGATTCAAGGATTCGAACGTGCTCTCGCAGGATGTCCATTTTCCTCCAATCAGTAGTTTTCCTTCCAGCATGGTTATTGCCTCCAAATCTGTGACTGCTTCAATGTAAAAATTCGATGCAAAATATGAACACGACAGGATAACAGGATTAACGGGATACGATATAACAGTTTATCCTGTCAACCCTGCTTTAGGTTTCGGGACTACACAAGCCTGCTATAGAATAATCCTTATTTTTCATATTTTAGAAATTTTAACCGCAGAACGCAGATAGATCGAATCGCATGTGCAGCGATGCTTCTGTTGTTACAGAGTGTATACACTTTTATAGTATAAAAACGTAATAATCTTCAATGAGAAAAGGCAACTACAGATTCAGGCGCCCGCGCTGCTGCGGGGCTATGATGGTCTCCGCATACGTCAGGCATGGGAGCGCTGCGCCGCGTATTGAAAAGATAGGACTGTACTGCACCCGATGCAGGCGGTTTGAGATAGAAAGACCGATGCAGCCAGCCTTTACTGAATTTGTCCAGAAATTTCCAGTCATGAAAAATGTTGCAACTGCATTGAAGCCTTATATGAATAAAGTCAGAGGACTATATTTTCACGGCAGCAGAGCGAGAGGGGACCATAAAGACGACTCTGATTATGACCTTCTGCTTATCACCCATGATAAAATAGGTGATGAATTAAAGACCGAGCTTAAGGAATATAATATCCAAGTGGAAGTTTTTACCTTAAGCCAGGCAAAAAAGCAGCTCAAACTTACTCCATCGTATCTGCTGACAGTTCTCAGGGAAAGTGTGCCTCTAATCGGTGCTGAATTGAGGGAACAACTGGTTAGAAAGAAGATGAATGATATCGCTCTTCAGGTTGAACTCAAAGACTGCATAAGACAGCTTGGATATCTCAAAAAGATGCTAAAGAATGAACCTGATGAGCTTATTAAAGCCCGCGTCATTCATTCCGCTATCCTGCGCCTGAGGCAGGCATATTCGATCAAGCGGCTTTATTATAAAGACGTGCCGGCGCTGTCTTTGGATTTTAAATATTCTAAAGGTAATTTTGATGAGGTCTATGAGCTTTACAGGATTGTACGTGACCTGGTGCATGGCGAGGGACTGGATGAAGAAAATATACCTGAAAAAGTAAGAGCGATGGCAAAAAATGAATTTAAGAATCTTGTCAGGTCAGTGGAGGCTTACGTCAGGGATGTGTATGATAAAATTGTCGGGGATTATCTGGAAAAGCACGGAACCGATTAGCTTCCTTTTTTCCTGTTGATCTGTTTTTTCTTTTTATGGATTTCCTCCTCAAATTTCCGAATTTCATTTGCCCAGTATTCTCTCAGGTTTTCATCCTTTGATTGACTGAGCTTTTCTTCGTGTATTTTATGTTGTTTTTCGAGGCTCTTGATGCCTTTTTCCAGCTTTTTTTTCCGGCTCATCTTCTTATATTTCCCCTCTGAACGCCTTCTGCATCAGGGCGCCGAACATGTCCTCTATCTGCTGCTTTGATTGGTTCTGGGAACGGCGCTGGGTTGGGATAGGGGGGAGGGGGATTTTGACTTTCGCTAGATTTGTGGCATTTACCCCTGGAAGAGTCGTGCCAGCCGTCTTGCTTCCCAACTGAGCCCAGTACATATTAGATTTGAGGAAGAAACCTGCATACGAAGGATTCAAATCTCCTCTTGGGCGAAAACGAATCAGGGTATGAGGCAAAAATTGATCGGGGTGGATTTCTAATAACAACAGAAGCACCAACCGAACCCGCTCTTGCAACTACTATATCACCATCTTTGAGGCTATAATGTTCTTCATCAATCGGAGGCTCAGCACAAAAAGGAACAGATTGCCAATGAATTTCTCCGTTAGAAATATCTGTTGTGCGTAGGAATAGCGGACCGGTTCCATCTGGTTTTGCGCTTGTTGTATATCCATATTCAGGTTTTTTTCTCTTCCGGGCAATAACACCAGCCAAAGGAAGCATATAGATCAAATATATCTAATGTGGGCGGTTTCGATTTTACCTGGTCAGACCATATATCCAGAAAAGCCTGTAAAAAAGCATGTTTCTGTCTCGAATGCCATTTTGTCTGTTCACATACCCTGCCTTCTGGCTCAACTATTTGTCCCATTCCTAAGCCTCGATAATTTTTCTTGCTCTATAAAATGATTGAGGGAATTCCTCTCGTAAAACCCATTCTGAACCTGGATTTTTCGGGATTTGCCCTCGAATATTGGGCTTGACAAAGAGCGGTATGTCATAAGAGGATATCAATTTAACAACCCTGTTAACTATTTTTGTGTTGACACTTTTAGCACCAATGCCCGTTTGTGCTCCAATAATTGCCCAATCAATGCCTGTGAGGTCATCTGGTAAAAAATCACCCAATAAGGGTTCAAATGAAATGAATTTCATTAATGCTGAAGATTTTTTAAGTGTCTCAAGTGGCTCCTGCCAATATCTCGAAGTCCCGTCAACAGAAACTCCAAGCCACAGATTTTTTGGAAATTTGTCCCTGAATTCCGGCTCGATTATTTTCTGCTTTGTTAATATCTGGTAAGCATGCCATTTTGCCTTATCCATAACTTTGTAAATGTCTTCACGCCAGATGCTTTTTACCTCAACATCAAAAAAATCCCCCATTGAACATGTAAATATCATTGACTGTTTCGTTTTCGTAAGAGGCTGTCCCAATCTTTGCGGATGGAAAGTAGGTTTAAAAGGAGTTTCTTTGGCATGTTCAATTTCATTAATGTCCCTCACAAAAACACACGCCGCCCCTTATCCATCGTTCAGCCCTCCCTTTGCGTTCTTCGCGCTCTTTGCGGTGTGCTCACTGCATAATTCCCAAATATTTAATCTGCGTTCATCGGCGTTTATCTGCGGTTCGTTATTTCTCAATTCCATCAGCCCTTAGGTGTCTATTAAATACCACTAAATATAAAAAAGTATATCAGGACGATAAGTTAAGATATTATGAAAACAAAAAGGTGAATCTGATGCTTATAGAATATATAAACAGGGCGCTTGGCAAGGCTGTATATGACAAACTGGAAGACGGCACTTTCTTTGGGAAAATACCTGAGTGCCCTGGAGTCCTTGCTTTCGGAAAGACGCTTTCTGAGTGTGAGAATGAGCTCCGGTCTGTACTTGAAGGATGGCTGATAGTAAAGATAAGACACGGCGATATACTGCCTGTGATAGACAGTTTTGATATCAACCAGGGAATCCCTTCGGGTAATGAGGCTGTCGCTCATGCCTAGATGGACGCCTTGCAAACGCAGAAATTTTATCAAGAAACTGGAAAAATTGGGCTTAAGCAGGACATCAATCTTCTGCTTTCTGGTAAGGAATTCGTTAAGTTCCATGCTCAAAACTGTCCATATATAGTCAGTCTCCTATATAGTCTTAGAAATGCTTCTTACATATTTAATAAATTGCTTTTAAATTAAACATCCCTCCCCGTATGTTGATTATTGCACAGTACCAGCACGTAATGTATGTCTCCTTAATTTTAAATTTTATACAACCCTTTCCTCGCCTGAATATACATACAGATTCGGCTTCCTCACAAATGCCACAAGAGTCATCCCGACCCTTCTCGAAAGCTCAACTCCGGTACTCAGCGGCGCAGCCTTGCTAACCACAATCGGTATCCCTGCACGCGCAGCCTTTGCCACCATTCCGCCTGAAAGCCTTCCTGTGGTTACAAGGGCGCAGTTTGAAAGGTCTCTTCCCGAAAGCAGCGCCGCTCCGATGGCTTTGTCCACCGAGCATGCCCTGCTGACATCCTCGCAAAACGATACGATTTCGCCTTCACCTGTGCAAATAAGCGAGGAGTGGGTGCCGCCAGTCCGCCTCCAGAGCTTGCCCCGCTCTTTTAACTGCTCGATGGCATTCAGCAGCACCTCTTTTTTTATCGTAACGTCTGAGGATAGGGGTTCAATTCCCTCCCATGAGGACTTGATTCCAATACAGCCCGAGCTTCTGACCTCTTTCCAAAGTTCAAGCTCGCCTGCGTCTATTGTGGTTTCGCAAAATACGGTATCTTCTTGCACACGTATCGAACGGATGTCCCCGGTTCCCTTTAGAACGCCCTCGCCTACAAGAAATCCAGCGGCAAGCTCCCGAAGTTCCCTCGGCAGGGCAAGAAGCGTGACGAGATGATGCCCGTCCAGCATGAGCTTTATGCTTTCCTCTACAACAACATCAAGTTCAAGTTCTTTTCGCTCCTCTGCTGAGATTTCCACGCACTCTGTCAAAAGATATGGAGCGGAAGGATCAC
>DAHXMQ010000363.1 GCA_027371625.1 Candidatus Methanoperedentaceae archaeon
ATGTCTTAAAAAACAGGATTATACCCTATAATTTTGCGAAGGTTGGGTTTTGAATATTCAATTGTTCATGGCTAAAACTATACGCTAAAAAATATTCATCAAATTTATAGTAATAAACGTAACCACAATTTATCATAACCCGTGCTTACGCCGAAGCTCCCCAACTCCCACGAAAGCACCTCGTTGCCAATCGCCGCACAAACGCAATATTTAAACTAACCGGAGTCATCTAAACAGGCATATCATGAGAAGCGATAACATCAAACAAGGACTTGAGCGCGCCCCACACAGGTCATTATTAAAAGCAGTCGGGCTGACCGATGAAGAAATGTCCCTTCCCTTCATAGGAGTGGTAAACTCCTGGAACGAGGTAGTACCCGGGCATATTCATCTCGATAAGCTTGCAGAGGCTGTAAAAGCAGGGATACGCATGGCAGGAGGCGTGCCTTTCGAGTTCAACACAATAGGAATTTGCGATGGCATCGCAATGGGTCACACAGGCATGAAGAACTCGCTGCCCAGCAGGGAACTCATAGCCGACAGCATTGAACTCATGGTCGAGGCGCACCAGTTTGACGGCATGGTCATGATACCCACATGCGATAAGATCGTTCCCGGTCACCTCATGGCTGCGGGAAGGCTTGACATCCCGACAATAGTCGTAACAGGCGGACCCATGATGCCGGGAATAGTTGGCGATGAGCCACGCGATGTTATCTCGCTATTTGAGGCAGTTGGAGCGCGCCGGAGCAACAGGCTCTCGGATGAGGAGTTGAAGATTCTTGAGGACTGCGCATGCTGCGGCGCGGGTTCATGCGCCGGTCTCTTTACCGCCAATACCATGGCTTGCGTCACAGAGGCGCTGGGCTTGAGCCTGCCCGGATGCGGTACCGCGCATGCGGTGGATGCAAAAAAGGTAAGGATAGCCAAGCACTCGGGCATGAAGCTCCTTGAACTTGTGGAAAAAGGGATAACAGCGCGGAAAATAGTCACACAGGAGTCGCTCGACAATGCGATACGCGTTGACATGGCAATCGGAGGAAGTACGAACACAGCGCTCCATCTGCCTGCCATCGCACAAGAGTTCGGACTTACACTTCTCCTTCCAAAGTTTGATGAGATAAGCAGGGAAACACCGCATCTTATAAATCTGAGACCCGGAGGAGACCGATACCTCATTGATTTCGAGCGAGCCGGTGGAGTGCCTGCTATCCAGATGAGGCTTGGGAAGAAGCTTGATCTTGATGCATTGACAGTGACGGGAAAAAGTCTTGGTGAAAACCTGAAGGAGTACATAATCGTAAATCCACGCGCCAACAAGGAGATAATCGCAACTGTAGATAACCCGATACACCCGGAGGGAGGCATTGCAGTGCTTTATGGAAGCCTCGCTCCTGACGGCTCGGTGATAAAGCAGACGGCAGTGAACCGGAAAATGCAGAGATTCTCGGGAGCGGCGCGCGTTTTCAATGGCGAGGAAGAGGCGATGAAGGCAATAATGGGGAAGAGAATCAAATCCGGCGACTGCCTCGTTATACGATACGAAGGCCCAAAAGGCGGACCGGGCATGAGGGAGATGCTCTCTTCGACTGCGGCGATAGCTGGCATGGGGCTTATAGATTCGGTTGCGCTCATCACGGACGGCAGGTTCTCAGGCGGGACGAGAGGTCTGAGCATCGGTCATGTATCGCCGGAGGCTGCCGATGGGGGATCTATCGCGCTTGTGAAGGATGGGGATGTTATTGAGATTGATATTCCCAAGCGGAAACTGGAGCTGAGAGTTGCGCAGGAGGAACTGGATAATAGAAGGAAAAATTGGAAAGCGCCTGCGCCGAAGGTTACGAAGGGCTATCTTGCAAGGTACCAGAAGCAGGTGGGTTCGGCTGATAAGGGCGCTGTATTGAGATATTGATTTTTATTGCAGTTGAAAATGATTATAGAAAGAGCAAGGGCTTCTGATGCAGAGGAAATACTCTCGCTTCAGAAATTAGCATTCAGGAGGGAGGCGGTGATATATAATGATTTCAATATTTCTCCGCTGGTTCAGACTTTGAACGATATAGATAAAGATTTCAGGCGACAGATATTCCTTAAAGCTACGATTGAGGGAAGAATAATAGGTTCGGTAAGGGCATTTGCGAACGGAGAAACTTGCTTTGTAGGAAGGCTTGTTGTGCATCCTGATTTTCAAAATCAGGGTATTGGGACGAAACTGATGAATGAAATAGAAAGCTTGTTCAGAACCTGCAGAAGGTTTGAGCTATTCACAGGTAATAAAAGTGAAAGGAACATTTATCTTTATCAAAAGGCTGGTTATAAAATATTCAAAACTGAAAAAATCACAGATAATATAACGTTAGTTTATTTAGAAAAAACATTAGCCCAGGCAAAAAAATGAATACTTTCGACAATGTATCCGGTCTATATAAAGAAAAATCACTGGTTCAACAAAAAGCCGCATTGAAACTGCTTGATATCTTAAAAGTCGGCAGCATGGATGACGCTATCGATATTGCCTGCGGTCCCGGGCATATTGCGGGCTTGCTCAGCAAAATTACCAGAGGCAAAGTAACAGGCATCGATATTTCTGAAGGAATGATTAAACAGGCTAAAATATCGTATCCAGAGATAGAATTCAGGCAGGTTGCTGCTGAAGACATGGATTACAACAACGAATTTGATATTGCCTTCTGCAATTCGGCGCTGATGTGGTTTAGCGATCCGGATAAAGCAATAAAAGCGATTTTCAATTCATTAAAGAAATCAGGGAAACTTGGTCTTGCCTGTCCCGCAACCTCTAACTGGTCACCTTGGTTTGACAGGATAATTTCTAAAGTTGTCGGGCATAAAGAAATTAAGTCTATCTTTTCCCACTGGAAGAACCCGTGGTTCCACCTCCCTGCAAAGAACGACTACAGGCTATTCTTTGAAAAACATGGGTTTACAACCGTGTTCATAAACGTCGAACATGAACAGACCGATTATTCCCCGGAAGAGGCGTTCAACGTATATCTTTCAGGCGCAGCGAATGGATATACTGGAAGAAAATACTATGATATCGAGATCGACGAGGACTATATCAATGCCTTTAATAACAGGGTGAAGGAAGAGATACAAAGGCAATCGAAAGATGGAAAGGTAAAGGTAGATTTTAATCGTTTGTACTATATAGGAGGAAAATAAGGCGGTGCAGCAAATGCAGATCATAAAAACATCCCCAAGCAGATTGAGTGAAACAGATTTTGAGCATCTTGGCTTTGGCGAGGTCTTCTCAGACCACATGTTCAGCATGGAATACATGAACGGGGAGTGGACATTGCCCCAGATAATCCCTTTCGGGAAAATAGAGATTCTGCCAACGCTTTGTTCATTACATTACGGACAGGTTGTTTTTGAAGGTCTCAAGGCATTTTATTCCAAAGACGGCATAAACATATTCCGCCCAGAAAAGTATCATGAACGGCTGAATAAATCGTGCCAGAGGCTTTGCATACCTGAGATTAGCTATGACATGTTTATGGAGGGATTGGTGGAACTTTTGAAACTGGACAGGAACTGGGTTCCGAAGAAAAAAGGTTACTCGCTGTACATCCGTCCCTTTGTATTCGCTACCGACAGTTTCCTTGGAGTAAAGGTTTCGAATACTTACCGCTTTATGGTTGTAACTTCTCCCGTAGGGGCTTATTACAAGGAAGGTTTCAATCCCATCCGGCTGATGACCTCTGGAAACTATGCTAGATCTATAAAGGGAGGCTTGGGGGCAGCCAAGGCGCCGGCAAACTATGCTGCAAGCCTGCTGCCTGCTGAGGAAGCAAAAAAGAAAGGGTTCTCGCAGGTTCTGTGGCTCGACGGAATTGAGAAAAAATATATCGAAGAAAGCGGCGCCATGAATGTATTTTTCCTTATGGATGATAAACTTGTAACACCATCCCTGGAAGGAACCATACTGGAAGGCGTGACACGCGATACTGTAATCCATCTTGCAAAGGACTGGGGCGTGGATGTAGAAGAGCGCAAAATCTCTATTGATGAAGTAATATCAGCCTCAAATGAAGACAGATTAAAGGAGGTTTTTGGGACGGGGACTGCGGCAGTAATCTCTCCGGTTGGCGAAATCCAGCACAAAAATACCCTGGTAAAAATAAATGGCGGAAAGACTGGCGCATTCGCACAAAAACTATTCGATGAGATTACGGGAATACAGTGCGGCGAGAGGGAAGACAGATTCGGATGGTGCTATTCGGTTTAATACTTCCTCGCGATCATATAATCCGCAAGCTGGGTGAGCATTTTCTTAGCCTCTGAGTCGGGCAGCACCTTGAGCGCAGCCTTGCCTTCCTCTACGGAACTCACAGCCTTGTTCATGGCATAATCGATCGAACCAGATTCCTTCAGCGCAGCAAGGGCAGAAGATACCTCGCTTCGTGTGGCATTGCTTTTCCCAAGCGCATTGATGCTGGCTCCTTTTGAAAGTGCATGGATAACAATGAGCGTGCTTTTTGCTACATCCGTAAAAATGGGAGCGATATTATCCGGCGCCAATCGGGACAATGTGAGGGCATTATGGGATTTCGGGCGCCTGACAGGTGTGGGATTCCAGATATACGACGATGTG
>DAHXMQ010000002.1 GCA_027371625.1 Candidatus Methanoperedentaceae archaeon
GCAGATACACAATACCATTAAAAAGCACTGCAAGCGGCGGGAAATACCTCGAGTCGATTGAACCCATATACTTCATGCCCAGTTCTTCGATGATGTGCTGGCACGATATGTTCCCCACAAGACCGATGCCCGGAAACCCCACAATAACCAATGGATTCTTTGATTTCAGAGGTTTATTTATGATTTTAACAAAATGCTCTTCCGATTCCCTTGCCATATTTCCTCCAGATTGTAATTAGGGCAAGAGTAAATAAAAGCATCGTTTTGGGAGGAAAATGTTATCTCAACAAAGGATATATGTTCTGGTGATGGAGACGAGCGAGATTATACAGATTTTTGCCGAGTCAGGCTTCCAGGTGGATCCACAGGCGCTTGATATGATTAAAGGCAAACCTGAGTTAATACAGAATGTCTTAAAATCGCTTGATGGTTCGGTGATGGTTGTGGGAATAGAACATATAAAACCCCTTACCGAATCAACATCTAAAGCCATGATTCTTCCAGAGATGCATCATGCAGAGGAGCCACAAAAACCAGTATTAAGAGACAAAATCCAAAGCCCTGTGACAGTCCTAAAGGACATTACAAACCAGTCCACATGCATCGGGGAATACACAGAGTTCGTGCGGTATTTCAAGGATCGCTACGATTCGCTTGCCGAGATGCTGCGGAAAAGAATAAGCTCAAGACCGATTGAGAGCATAAAGAAAAGAAATCTGGATACAAGAGAGCCGCTTTCCATAATCGGCATGGTGCTTGATATAAGGGCAACAGCCAATGGTCATAAATTAATCGAGATAGAGGATAAAACAGGAACGATGCCTGTGCTAATCCACAAAGAAAGAGATAAGGAGCTTTTCGATGCTGCAAAGAAAATTCTTCTGGACGAGGTGATAGCGATTACAGGCACACTTTCTCCCGAAGGCAATCTTATGTTCGCCAATAAAATAACCTTGCCAGATATTCCCAATGTGCAGAAAAACACGCTGAATGAAAGAAAGGCGAAAGGAAAAGCGGTATTTATTTCCGATATACACGTTGGGAGCAAGACTTTCCTTGAGGATTCGTGGCTGAGGTTTTCGGATTGGCTCGGTGATGAGGTCGATTACCTTGTTATTGCAGGAGACGTGGTTGACGGCATTGGCGTGTTCCCAAACCAGGATAAGGAGCTTGCGATTTCTGATATCTACGAGCAGTATGAAAAAGCAGCAGAGTACATAAATGCCCTGCCGAAGCATATTAAAATCATAATCTCGCCGGGAAACCATGATGCAGTGAGGCAGGCTGAACCCCAGCCCCGTTTTCCAGAGAAAATAACGCGCATGTTCAGGAGCGACATTACCTTTGTGGGAAATCCTGCCACGGTGGATATCGGAGCAAGGGTCTTGATATATCACGGCAGGTCAATGGACAATATTATTACAAGCATTCCCGGTTATTCCTATGCAGACCCTGTAAAACCCATGGTTGAAATGCTTAAGCTCCGCCACCTTTCACCCATTTATGGAGGTCGTGTTTCAATCGCACCCGAACAGAAGGATCATTTCGTGATCGACGACATACCCGATATACTGCATTGCGGGCATGTGCATACGGTGGGAGTATCGCGCTACAGGGATGTGCTGACCATCAACAGCGGCGCATGGCAGAGCCAGACCGAATACCAGAAAAGAATGAACCTCACGCCAGACCCGGCTAAAGCCACACTCGTTGACCTCGCAAGTATGGAATACAGAGTTTTGGATTTTTCATGCTGAACAACACCTACATCCACATAACCGGCATCGGGGCAGCAACAGAACAGAGGATATGGGGATGTGGCATAAGGAACTGGGAAGAACTGCTCGAAAACCACAGTATGATCAAAATGGCAAGGAACAGGAAGCGCCTACTGCTGTCGGGGATTGCGGAGTCGGTTGAACAGTTGGAAGGCGGGAACCATGTTTATTTCGCAAAGCTGCTCGCATCGAGTCACCAGTGGAGAGCGTATCGGCATTTCAGGGATGAAACGGCATATATCGACATTGAGACCACTGGGCTTTCGCCGCAGTTCTCAAAAATAACAGTAATCGGAATCTTTGACGGCATGGAAACGAAAACATATATCCGTGGCATCAATCTTCAGGAAGCGCCCGAGGAGCTTTCAAGGTACAAACAGCTTGTGACCTTCAACGGGGCGCGGTTTGACCTTCCTTTCATCGAACAGGAATTCCCCGGCTTTTTCAATCACCTGCATACAGACCTCATGTATCCATTGAAAAAACTTGGTCTCAGCGGCGGTCTAAAAAATATCGAGCGCACGCTTGGACTTTCGAGAAGCGAAGAAACGGCAGGGATAACAGGACTGGATGCTGTTAGATTATGGAAGAGGTACGAGCGCGGGGATGATGAAGCGCTGGAAGTGCTGATTAAGTACAATGCCGAGGACGTGGAAAATCTTGAGAAGCTCATAGAGATGACGTATCCGAGGATGATTGAGCGGGAGATGGCGTGTATGGTGAATCGTTGAAGAGCTTATTTAAAAAATATTTCTCTTTCTTAAAAATATTGTATATGCAATATATAACCCAGCTAAAGCAAATATTACTTCAAACGAAGGAATTGCTGATGGGGGTTTAATTTCGCTAGATAACGAATCAGCTTTTCCAAGCTCTGTGTATGCGTTCTGCAAAGAAATTAAGGCTTCAGAATATTTATTATTGTCTGCATATGATTTTGCATTGCCCATTAAATTAGAAGCATTATCTAGACTTTTCTTTGCGTCATCTAAATTCTGCTTTTCTGTAATGTAAACATCACCAGTTATTTTCGTTTTGGATTCTTCCAGAGTCTTTGCAGCAGCATTATAATTATTGCTGACAGTAGAATATTTATTAGCAATTTTATCAAGAGCAGCAGAGGCCATCTTATTTTGAACATCGTTTAAAATAGTAACGTCTTTCTCAGTTATGTCTAATGATTTTTCAGAATACGATTTACTCTCGGTTAGTTCTTTATTTTCATACCTTGTACTTGCCTGATCCAATTCTGCTTTTGCATCGACAAGTGTTGAAGAAACCGTGTCTAATTCTTTATTAAAATCTGAAACTTCAACGCCAATGCTGGAAAGCGGAGCCATTGCTTCTTTGGTTTTATCCACCGTATAAACCACGTTATTATAAGTTGTTTGCGCGGCATCTAACTTTGATTTGGTTTGTCCACCCATGGTTGCATAATCATCTTTAGCCTTGTTAGCAGTTGACTTCGCACTACCTGCTGCCGCAAGGGCATCGTTGGCGTAAGATTCAGCTTGATTTGCACTTGTCTTTGCATCATTCCAATTTAAGTTCGTAAAATATGTGTTTGCTTCATTATACGATGTTTTTGCTGAATCTAATTTAGAAATGGTAGTATCTAAAGACGCCTGTGCTGAACTTACATCAGCGCCAAAATTTTTTGCATCATTTACTGCATTCTGTGCATCCGCTTCGGAGGTGCTGGCTGAATCTAAAACATTTTTAGCATTCGTTATAGCAGCCTGTGCAGCATCTTTTGCAGACTGTTGTGTTATCTTTACCTGATTCGCCAATGTATATGCATCATCTGCGTCGCTTTTAGCCGAATCTGCCGAAGATTTAGCGTCATTAGCATTACTCGTTGCTTGGTCGTAATTTGAGGAAGAGTAATACGAACTTGCAGAAGACATTTTACTTTGGGCGGTCAGCATAGAATTTTGAGCATTAGATAACTTGCTCTGTGCTAAAGTAAGATCGCCTCCAAGACTCTTTGCATCATTTATTACATTTTGAGCATTGGTTATGCTGGATTGCGCTGAACTGATAGAACTCTGCGCAGAGTTTATTGCTTGACTTGCAATGTATTTTGGATTTTCGGTATAGGTCAAGGTGAAGGAGGTACTTTTGTAAATTTTTGTTGGGTCATTTGTATCATAGCAATAAGAACTAACTGTGTGCTGTGAACTTCCTGTCCCGCTCCCCCATGCTGGAGCATAAACTGTAGCAGAAAAACTTGCTGTGGCTCCTGATTTGACCACATATTCGCTTGACCAAGACCCTGAATCTATCATAACAGCACATACGCCATTATACCACCAATTATTATTTGTAATCGAAAATGAAACGGTAGCACTATCTCCTGTATATATCGGAGAAGGGTTTGGTATTGTGCTAAGAGTATAGGAGATAGCTGCAAGGGCGCTTCCAGATAATAATAAAATACTTATTAGAGCCAATATTGTTTTTCTTACGGTATTCATTATACCACCAATCTTAATCACATAATACATTCACTCTTATAAATCTTTCTTAGTACGATTATAAAAGCTAACTCTGATTCACTTACTTATTTTTCATTATGTTAAAAAGACTTCCCAAGCCTGCATGCATTTATTACAAAAAAAATTCCTTATCGATATTATAATAGCTTTAAAAGAAGAGCCGCTTGCGTTTAACGAGATTCAAGACAAACTTAAAATTTACTCGGATACGCTATCAAGAAGAATCAAAGAGCTTGAAAATTTGGGTGTTATTGAAGCCTCAATTACACAAGAAGAAACAAGGAAAAGAGTAAGATACAGGCTTACTGGAAAAGGGACTAAAATGGCTACCTTACTTAGTGAGGCTATAAAAGCATTAGAGGCGGCTGAAAAATTATTATAAACCTTAACTCCGCAATTTTTTAGGGAATATATTCATATCCAATGCTTCTGCCAACTTTAAAACCTTATTTGGTATCTCACTCAATTTCTTCTTTTTACCAAGATTGATTTCATACACTTTTGAAAGTTCCAATAAAACCTCATTTACGGAAACTTTGTCTATGAGTTTCGCTTTTCGTAATAAGTTGAGGGTTTTATAATATAGATAGAGGGATAAGAATGAAATAAAGAAATAGCCACGGAGTGCGTCATCATCGTCCAGATATGTCTTATCATTTTCCAGTTCATTCTTAAGAGCATCAAATGCAACCTCAATGTTTTCCCTATCTTTCCACATCAAAAATATTATCTCTCCACCCGCATCTCTATTTGAGAGGATTGCAATTTTGCCGAATTTTTTGGACTCTTCTTTATACTCTTCTATAGTTCTCTTTTTTTCGTCCATCATTTGGATGAAAGTTGTTTCTTCTTCAGCCCTCAATTTTACATCCTCAAACAAATAAAGAAAATTTGTGCCAATTCGTTTTCTGCCCCATTTTATTCCTCTTTTTCTGTATGGAAAAGTGTAATCAAGTTTCTGGTCATAATCGATCTCTTTGAAATTTCTTTTTAAAGGAAGAATAAAATTGAAATCGAACTCGGTCAACAAATCAGGAACGACATAAGAAGCAAATCCTCGGTCAATAACCACAGTGCTATCTTTGGCATGCACTTCATCGATCACGGTTCGTAATGCCTTTACATCCCTCACGGAGCAAGGTAATGGTTTTAGCAAAACTGGTAATTGTTTATCCATTGAAAAAAACAGCATGAAGTTCACTTGTTTCAAATAGAGGTGGTCAGCATTATGTCCTTTCTCTGCATATTGCAGATTTTCCGAATAGGAAAAAATGGAACTCAGATCGAATATCAGCGTTTTGCTGTCAACCATTAATTCATCGAAAAATTCTTTTTGTGAAGCATAGTCCTTTCCAATATCTCTCAGGACTTCGCTTATGGTATTTGGAGAAAGAGATGCATCAATCTTTTGTGAAATATGCAATTTTTCCCATCGGCTTTTTATCAATCTTAACGGCAAAGGCTGTATGGTTTTTACTATGGAGCATGCAATGACCTCTTTCCATCTATCATAAAAAGATTTTTTCAAGGGTTCTATTATATCCTTTGCCAGAAGATGAAGGAACTCCGAGTTGCCATATTCGAATATGCTTCTGACATCGTTCGATTTTTCCTTTTCAATCACGCCTTTTGGAGTGGTTCTTCCGATATAATCCGAGAACTTTTTTATCTTTTTTTCTTTTTTGTCCCACCATGTGGTTGAATGATACAGGTAAAAGTTGTTATTCAGTTTCTTGACTTCTAATGGCAGTTTTCTCTTTTCTTTTTCTTTTTGTAATATCTCCAATACCCATTGTTCCATATATACCCTATAGGGATTATAAAACAATAAGTCTTTTGGTCAATATGATTGTTCTGAAAACAGGTATGATAGATGGGAAAACTATATGATATGTCTTAAAAAACAGGATTATACCCTATAATTTTGCGAAGGTTGGGTTTATTATAAAATCTATGAAAAACTGATCAACAGAGACATCTTGAAAAATTGTACCCCTAAAGACGTTATTCTTCATTTATCCAGAATTTACAAGCTGAAAATTCAAGGTAATTGGACCCTCTCTGAAATTCCAAAAAAATCCAGGAAAATCATAGAGAAATTGGATATGAAATTACATATTACTTAAAATGAGCGGAGTTAAGGTTTAATCATCGAGAATTCTATACAGACTCTGGATAACACTATAGCCTCTATCGGACAAAAGATTGACCAGTTCGATGATGAATCTAACTTTGTCTCACAACTATACGGCGAGATAAAGGATGTGGATTTGCGGTTGTATGAATCTAATAAAATTGTTTCAACTATGGTGAATCAACCACTCCTCACACCTCGAAAGGCATGCCTGTCCTGGGGCAGACAGAAGAATCCACTAAAACCGATGTCGTTCCACATGGTGTGGAAGCTGCCAGGTGGACTGCACCCCAAAAAGTGGACAGGTAGTTAAGAAACATTCTTAACAAATGTCAACAGAAAAGGGTGCAAATATGAAAACAAGGAAAAAATTCACACGAGAATTCAAAATATCGGTTCTTCGTGAAATTGAGAACGGAA
>DAHXMQ010000055.1 GCA_027371625.1 Candidatus Methanoperedentaceae archaeon
TGAGCATAACGCCTGCAAGCATCCTCTCGGAACTGGATACTATTGTAAATGAATTTGATTTATCTCGTGTGAAGATTGACCCCACACATCCCGTAAAAGAACCGGATGAAATAATCGATGTTGTGGCTTCAGAATGTGAAAAGTGCGGCAGTCCCAGAATAGAAAAGCTGGATAACTGTGAAAAATCTGTAATTGAAAATTTATGATAAAATCAGGTGGCTCTTTTCTCTTCAAAGGAATCCCCTGCGTCATCGGCGCTGTCGTTTTGATCAAAGGAAGGCGCTATATAGCCTGCGCCTCCCATATATTTCATGGAACTTTGATGAACCCGTCTAAAAAGGATGAATATCTTTGGGTTCATCAAACAGGAAGCCGTGTGCGGGTTGATGGCGTTGAGGGAATTGTTAGCAGATTTCTTGAGGGTTTCGTCTGAAGTTCTTAAGAGCCTGAGTGTTCTGAATCCTAAATCCTTGCAGGATCGATTAGAAAATTATAAATAATATCGGACTCCTCAATATAATAATGAGAGCCAGAGGATTCTATCTATTAATAATAATCGCATCCCTGACAGCGGGATTAGCGGGCGCTGCACCTGACCTGAAGAATCTGACAGAAGTAGGCTCGTTTACAACAACAGACCCGCATAATGCCGAATTCTATAATAATGTCCTGTATATAGCAGATGGGAATTCGTTCTTGATATACAATACAAGCAACTTAGAGAGACCGAGATTCATTGGCGCGTTTACAGGCGTCAACTACCCTGGCAGGGCATACGGGCTATCCATCTGGAAAGACCGGGCTTACCTTGCAACCGGACCAGGTTGGATATATGTATTCAACATAAGCAGTCCTGAAAGCCCAAAAAAAATGTACCAGATAGGCTATGTCGATTCTGCAAATGATGTGGCTGTATCAGGCAACTACATGTATGTTGCAGATACAAATAATGGAATGCTCATCTTTGATCTAACTAACGGAACGAATCCTAACCTTGTCGGTGTGTTCTATGTTGTGAAATCAAACGTCAGTGTATCCTGCTCAAGCTACCTTTACTCCCCGGGAACACAATGCTGGTATACTACAGGATGGGGCGGCACTTCGGTTGCGGTTTCTGGACATTATGCGTTCTTGAATGGCGCAAACCGACAGGGGTTCTATATAATCGACATATCTAACCCGGCAAACCCTGTACAATTATTTCATTCCACAATGGAGGCACATAATATAGCAGTATCAGGGAATGATGTCTATCTTGCACGCTCGGATGGGACGGTTTCATTTGACCTGCTCGATATAAGCAATCCCTATGCACCAAAGACCGCAAGCCGCTATGTGCTTCCAGAGACTGCGGATAAAAGCGTGATAGCTGTCCATCCGCCGGGCGATTACATCTATGCTGCAGCAGGCGAGACGTGGTATATATTCAGGGCACCTCCCATGCCTACCCCAACGATCGAAACACCAACACCTGTACCCACAACCCCGACTTCTTCTTGGCTTCCCCGCTGCCTGATGCTGCCAGTTTTTCAAGTTCTGCTATCTTTTCCTTGCGCTCACGCTCTCTTCT
>DAHXMQ010000063.1 GCA_027371625.1 Candidatus Methanoperedentaceae archaeon
CGAGCAGGTGGTTCATCATAGCCCTCTCGAACTGAAAACGGACAGGAAAAATCCTCAACCCCTTCTTAAAGTCACCTGTTTCTTGGACAAACTGGCGCGCTTTTTTTATTTCCGAAGGCTCTTCATCGAAAGCTTTTGCAATATATGTGAGCGCAGCATCCCTGAAATTTCCCCTCACAATAGCCTCGCCCACCACATGCGTCACAGGTCTTGTTTCTCCGAACCTCTGCACGCCGAAGAAATTCGGGGCGCCTTTTTCCAGTTCTTGAGTTATAGCTTTTGTCCTCGCAATGGTCTCTTCCTTAGAAAATTCGATATTTCTTACCGTGATTCTGAATCGGTTCCCCCAGAGGTCTCCAAGGCTTATCTTCTTATTCGAGCGCCCGATTACCACAAGCTCCACATCCCGCCGATTACACAGGCACATTCAGGGTATTGTCCCCGAAATTGCGGGAATTGTTCCTCCATGCCTACCAGTCGTATGTTTTCAATATCATCCTGAGCAGGCGGATTTTAAAATTTTCGATACACGAGGCAGTCGTCGGCGACATCATGTGTTTCAAGAACGAGATGGGCTTGCCCGATACTTCGCGGCTCCAGAGCGTAACGAAGGACAACCTTGACGGGATAAATAATCTCATAAACAGGGGAAGGGCTTTTGTAACGGCGCCGCTTGTGGGTTATGATACAAGGTTTGCGCAGGGCGAGCCTGGAGAGGTCGAGAAAGCAGTCATTGGCGACTTGAATATCAATCTTGAAGGCTTCAAGGTTCCTGCGATGCCAGAACTGGCTTCAAAAGGGCTACGAAGGGAGATAATAATGCCTTTCAAGCCTGAGTATAGCGCATCCGAGGATGAGCTGAATGTCGGGAAGACAAAGCTCACGTTTGAGTTCACTTTGCAGAAAGGCGGTTATGCGACCACTGTTTTACGCGAATACATGAAAAAACTTTAGGAAAGTTTTATCAAAACAAGGGGACGTTGCACGTCCCCTATACGTCATAAAGGGACGTAACCCTTTATGAAGAAATAAACTTATCATATTTCCCGTCCAAATAGCAATTATGTTCACAGTAATCACAGGCGCCCAGTTCGGGGACGAAGGCAAGGGCAAGATCGTGGATATGCTTGCTGAGGAATACGACATCGTGGCACGCTTCCAGGGCGGGGATAATGCTGGGCACACGGTTGTTGCAGAGGGGAAGACCTACAAGCTTCATCTTGTTCCCTCAGGCGTGCTGTTCGATGCAAGACTGCTCATCGGACCCGGGACAGTGATGAACCCCAGGATACTGATGAAAGAGATTGCAATGCTCTCTGAGAACGGCGTGAGCGTTTCGCCGGAGAAGCTCGGCATCGATGCAAAAACAAGCATCATAATGCCGTACCACATAGCCCTTGACACCCTTCGTGAGCAAAAACGTTCTGTGAAAATAGGAACCACAAGCAGGGGAATAGGTTTTGCATACATCGATAAGGTTGGCAGGGATGAGATACAGTTGGCTGACATAATAGACAAAGACCGCTT
>DAHXMQ010000004.1 GCA_027371625.1 Candidatus Methanoperedentaceae archaeon
AGCGTGCCTATCTGGTTGACCTTGAGCAATAGTGCATTCGCTGCATGCATTTTTATACCTTTTTCAAGCCGCTTTGGATTTGTTACAAAAATGTCATCTCCAACAATTATCGTTTTCTTGAGGTTTTCAGTCAAACCAGCAAAATCATCGAATGCATCTTCATGGAAAGGGTCTTCGATATAGAGAATGGGATATGTCTTTACAAGGTCGGCGTAGTAATCCGAAAGCTCTTCGTTTGTAAGTTCTTTTCCGTCTATGTGGTATTTATCCTTCTTGAAGAGTTCGGAAGCTGCAGCATCAAGACCGATTGTGATTTTTTTCCCGTAACCCTCTTCTTCAATGGCATAGACAAGGGAATCAAGTGCATCAATTGTGTTCTTAAGCGGCGGGGCATAACCTCCTTCATACCCGACATTGACGGCTGAATTCCCGTATTTTTTCGAAAGTACCGAGCCAAGGGTATGGTATGTCTCAGCCCCCATGCGCAGGGCTTCTGAGTACGTCTTTGCGCCTACTGGCTGGAGCATGAATTCCTGTATCGCAAGCTCATTGCCCGCGTGTTTTCCCCCGTTTATTACGTTCATCGTAGGGCAGGGAAGCGTAAACGTGTTCGTGCCTCCAAGGTAGCGGTAAAGCGATAGCCCGAGAGAATCCGCAGCAGCATGTGCCACGGAAAGCGAGACCCCCAGAATTGCATTGGCGCCGAGCCTTGATTTGTTCGGCGTTCCGTCAAGTTCAAGCATGAGGTTGTCTATGTCGCGCTGGTTTCTGGCATCCATGCTGAGAAGGGCTTCTTTTATCTCGGTATTGACATTGTTTACCGCCTTCAGGACGCCTTTCCCATGATACCGTTTGTCCTTGTCCCTCAACTCAAGCGCTTCGTTTGTTCCCGTGGACGCACCCGATGGTACACTTGCGCGCCCAAAGCCGATTTCAGTGGTAACATCGACTTCGATTGTTGGGTTACCCCTTGAGTCAAGGATTTCACGGGCATGGATGTCTTGGATGGCAAACAATGTATCACCTGTTGACCTGAATGGTTACGGTTGTACTTAATTTTAATTATTCCTGATGATGCAAATATTTATAATTAATACGCATCAATCAACCTATGATAGCCATGTCATCCGAAATCAAAATGGTCAAGACCGAAATAAAACTTCCAGGCGACCTTTTATATTCGCTGGGCATCGATAAAGCTCATCTGGAATATTTCATCAAGAAGAATTTCCTGCTTGAACTTTATAGAGAAGGAAAGATTTCTCTGGGAAGGATGGCGGCTTTGCTCGGATTGAGCAGAATCGAAATTTTGGGTATCATGAAAGATTCACATATACCTCTTAATTACGGTGTTTCAGAACTCGATGAGGATATCGAAACCGCTAAAAGACTTGGTATATTGAATGAAAGTAATAAGTAATTCTTCGCCCCTGATATTCCTGTCTTCTGTTGGCATGCTGGATCTTTTGAAAACTGAATTTGGGGAGATTCTGATACCCGATATTGTATATAAGGAAGTTACTTCAAAAAGCTTAAAAGGTTCCAATGAAGTAAAAAATGCTGGGTGGATTAAGCAGTGTCCAATAAAAAATAAAAAACCACCCACATTTGTCCCAATGTTGGATGAAGGTGAAGAGAAAGCAATTACACTTGCCATCGAACAAAAGGCAGATTTACTTTTGATAGATGACCTTGCAGGGAGAAGGGTTGCCATGATGCACGGTATCAATGTTATGGGAACACTGGGATTTCTCAAGGTAATGCGCAGAAAAGGCAGGATTAAAAATTTTAAAGCCGTATTGAATGATCTTCAAAAATATGGATTCTGGATCGGGGAAGATTTGTGCAGGAGGATGCTGGAGGATTGATTATTTTATTACATCCTTTGCATCCTCGATGATTTTCTCTTCGTCCAGCACCTTCACCACATAATCCTCCATCAGTATTTTCCCGTCCACTATCGTCGTCCTCACATCGCATCCCGATGCGCCGTGAACGAGAGCCGAGAAGAGATTTGATGAGGCAAAAGGCGGTTTTTTGATATCGACAATAATAATATCCGCCAGATATTCGGGTGCAAGCGCACCAGCCTTTATCCCCAGCGCCAGCGCTCCATTTCTTGTCGCCATCTCAAGGACTTTGGATGAAGGCATCGCTCTCGGGTCTTTTAGCCTATGAAGCAACGAAGCGCACCTCATTTCCTTCCACATATCAAGGCTTCCGCTTGAGGCTGCGCCATCGGTACCTAGCGCCACATTGATTCCTTTTTCAAGCATCTTCGGCACGGGCGCAATACCAGCTCCAAGAGCCATATTGCTTGACGGGCAGTGGACAACATTGACATTTTTGTCCTTCAGGAGAACGATATCGTCATCCGACAGCCAGACGCAGTGCGCGGCGAGGAGCTTTGAACTGAGAACCCCAATGCTGTTTAGAAATTTTATGGAGCACATGCCGTACCTTTTTTTCATTAAATTCAACTCATCTTCTGTCTCAAGCACATGGATGTGAATCCCGACATTGTCCTTTCTCGCCTGCTCTTTTACTTTTACCAGAAATTCTTTTGAACACGATAAAGCTGAATGCGGCGCATACATGGCCGTAATCCTGCCGCCTGCTGCCCCGTTCCATTTCCTTACGAAATCCACCCTGCTCCTTAATTTCGTATCAGAATCTTCGTTCCGCCCTTCAATCATCCCGAATCCTAAGGACGCTCTCAAACCGGTTTCTTCAACGACCTTTGCAACCTTGTCCATGTGGATGTACATGTCAGCAAAGGATGTCGTTCCTGTTTTAATCATCTCAAGCGCGCCGAGATATGCGCCAGCCTTTACATCCTTGGGAGTCAGCTTTGTCTCTGCTCTTTGAATCCTGTCTATCCAGTCCTTATAGACAAGACCATCCGCAAAACCTCTGAAAAGGGTCATAGCAAGATGTGTATGGGCATTGACAAGACCCGACATCACGGCGCAGCCTTTTGCATCTATCACCTTTTCTGCCTTCTCTTTCGTGTTCTTGCCCACAAAAGTGATTGAACAGTTTTCAACAGCTACAACCCCGCCCTCGATGAAACCGTTAGCGGTGAGTAATCTGCCACCCTTGATTATCAGGTCTGCCATGTGGTGATAGTAGGCTCTGGTTATAAAATAAGGTTTCGAAAAGCAAACTCAAGGAAAAACTTATACCCTTCTTTTTCTATTGAGGAGAGGTGATAAATTCTGCCGAGAGCCTTAATCAGCGTTTCTGATAAAAGCGGAATAATCGATTTTGCAAACGGGCTTTCAGGGCTTGGCTTTGAGATGATTTCCACAGGTGGGACTGCGGGTGTTTTAAAAAATGCAGGTATAAAAGTTAAGGATGTAAGCGAGCTGACAGGATTTCCTGAGATGATGGACGGCAGGGTAAAAACGCTTCATCCCAAAATACACGGTGCCATTCTCGGACTCCGTGATAATCCATCGCACGTAAAGGAAGCGGCAGAGCAGGGTATCGAGTTTATTGATATCGTTGTCGTGAACCTTTACCCATTTGAGAAAACAATAGCCGAGGGGGGGAACCTCGAAGATGCCATTGAAAATATAGATATCGGAGGACCTGCTCTCGTCAGGGCTGCAGCAAAAAATTACAGGCATGTAGCTGTAATAACCGACCCTCTTGATTATCCCTTGATTCTAAAGGAACTCAGGCACCATGAAATCAGTCTTGAAACAAAAGAACGTCTTGCGGTCAAGGCATTTCGCAGGATAGCGGATTATGATTGTGCAATAGATACGTACCTCTCCCAAACGCTTGCAAATGAGGATATCCTGCGCCTGAAATTCGTGGAGGGGAGAACGTTAAGGTACGGGGAGAACTGGCACCAGAGGGCAAAATTCTATAGAGAGGAAGTTAGCGAACCATCTGTTGCAAATGCAAAGCAACTGCATGGCAAGGCGCTGTCGTACAATAATTACCTTGACGCAGAGAGCGCATTGAATCTTGCGCTTGGATTTAAAGATAGTATTGCCGTCGTGGTGGTCAAACACTGCAACCCATGCGGGTTTGCGACCGGGAAAACACTCACCGAGGCACTTTCGAGAGCATGGGAAGGCGACCCGATGTCATCGTTCGGCAGCATAATCTGCATGACGCGCAAACCCGATCTTGCGACCGTGGAATACCTGAAAGGCAGGTTCGTGGAAATGATAATTGCTCCGGGCTATGACGAAGATGCGCTTTTTTTCCTCAAGAACAAAAGCAAAGACCTTCGAATCCTCGAACTTTCATTGGAGAACGGTGTGCCGTTTGAGAATACGTACCGTTATATCATCGGCGGCATGCTTGTTCAGTCCCGCAACAGGGGATTGTATGAGAAATGGGAAGTGGCAACGCAGCATCCTTTTCCAGAGGAGAAAAGAGGGCTGGCTGAGTTTGCATTAACGGCATGCAAGTACACAAGATCGAATGCCGTTGTTTTAGCGCGGGAATACGAAAAAGGATTTTACCAGATACTCGCAATCGGCGCGGGTCAGCCCAACAGGGTGGATGCGATCCGGAAGCTTGCTGCCACAAAAGCTGTTGAGAATCTGAAGATGCTGTACGAGCGGGAAAAACCTCGTGTGAGTGAAGATGAGTATATTAAAAGCATCATGGGCGAATGCGTTCTTGCAAGCGATGCCTTCTTTCCTTTCGATGACAGCATCATTTACTCGGCGGAGAACAACATAAGGTACATCGTTTCGCCGGGAGGCTCGATAAGGGATAAGGAAGTGATTGATGCTGCGAACAGGCTTGGGGTTTCGCTTGTGTTTACCGGGATGAGGCATTTCCTGCATTGATACAAAACGGATGTTTTAATCTTCAAAAGTTAAACAAAAATGTAGATTCGAAACTGGTACGTCAGCTCGAAATCTGTAAACTTTGTAAACCTAATCCCTAACTGTTTTTACAAACTCTATTCACTTCATTTTTCTTTCCATTTGCCGAGCAATTCTATAGCACCCTTAGTGCCAAAGTAGAAACCTACCACAGTTATAACCACAGAGCCGAGGGTATCTAATATCTTGGGATCAACTGCTGATCCTAGGTTGCCTCCAAATGAAAGAGCGACCAGAATAATATACACAACAATAATTGTTGCGCTTATCGCAGACCTCATTTCACCAGTTGACACACCCACGTCGGGTGATGAGTAGTCGGCAAGAGCCAACGTTGCGAAAAACACTATTCCTCCTACCATTGCTACTGCGAGGGCTAGTTGCCCCTTAAGTACCCATAATACAATGCCTATAAGGACAAAAGTTGCCACAGCACCAGCAGCCGACCATTCTGTTCTGGGAGGACACCTGAACGGCCATTTTTTTTGGCATTCATCTTCGTTGGGTATAAATCTCTTGCATTTTTCAGATAAGTCATCTGACATAAAACCACCTCGCAAGCCAATTGAATTTCCAGTATAAATAGTTTATCAAGTAAAAGTAAAAAGTTTACACTGTGATTTGAAAAGTAACCTGTTAAAGCTTCCCAGTCTTCCTCAGAAGCTCAGCATTCAGCACACTCGCACCCGCGGCGCCCCTTATGGTATTATGCCCCATGCAAATGTAGCGAATGCCCAAGCGGATTCTTCCTACCGAAACGGTCATCCCGCCTCCGAGGTTCCTGTCCATGCGAGGCTGGGGTCTGTCTTTTTCTTCCTTTACCTCGATTACAGGCGTGGGTTCCGTAGGTAAATCGGACAAGCCCGGGTCAAAATCAAGGAAAGCCTGTTTAACTTCATCAGGCGATGGATTATCCGCCATTTCCACCCAGACGGCTTCCGTATGCCCGTCCATTACCATAACCCGATGGCAGCTTGCGCTCACCGCAAACGGCGCATCTATTATCTCGCTGCCGTTAAACTCGCCAAGAAGCTTTCTGGTCTCGGTCTCCACTTTCTCCTCTTCCTGACCTATATAAGGAATCACGTTATCAAGAATCGCCATCGAGGGTACGCCATCGTATCCTGCGCCGGAAATAGCCTGCATCGATGCTATGTAGATTTTCTCAATCCCGAACTTCATGAGCGGCTTCAGGGTTACTGTCATCATAATAGTTGTGCAGTTGGGATTCGTAACCACGTAGCCGTCCCACTTGCGCTTTTCCTGCTGGACATCTATAAGACCTAAATGCTCGGGATTAACCTCAGGGATGACAAGCGGTATGTCCTTTACCATACGCAAAGCACTGGCATTGCTTGCAACCACAAAACCGGCTTTCGCGAACTCAGGCTCAACTGTTCTTGCAAGGTCAGCAGGAAGGGCTGAGAAAACGATATCTGCATCCACTTTCTTCGGGTCAACAGGAACCACTGTCATATCGGCAGCAACTTCGGGGATGCTACTTTCAAGCCTCCAGCTCGCAGCATCGCCGTATCTTTTGCCTGCGCTCCTGTCCGAGGCTGAAAGCGATGTTAGCTCAAACCAGGGGTGGTTGTTCAGGAGCTCTATGAACCTCTGACCAACGTTGCCTGTTGCGCCGAGTACTCCTGCCCTTATTTTTGACATAGTCGTTAATCCCCGTATTTAAATGCGGGGTATTATTCTACCGTTATCGCACTGTTCGGGCATGCGTCCATACATGTACCGCAGTCCGTGCACTCGACTTCATCAACTGTTGCTTTTTCATTTTTCAGTTCTATTGCTGTTGCCGGACACTCGTCAACGCATATCCCGCATCCTGTGCATTCGTCGGTGTTCACTTTTGCTACCATTCTGATCACCTTTTGCCTACCATTGGATAAGTGAAATATAAAAGTAACGGTTTGCAGCTTGCAAAGTCTGTACCCTTCCAAGATCCGCTTAAAACACGATGCTTTGTAATACTTGACTTCTAAACAAATACAAAAAAATAAAAAATATTATACCTTAAATTTTCTCAAGCAACTCGACGCCTACCTTCTTTACATTCGGCTTATTGATCTTGGCAGGCATCCATCTCGGCTTGTTCCTGGGTGCAGATACGGTCTCCTTCCACCCCTTATAGATATGGATCTTCTTTGACCCTCTCTCTCTCAATCTCAGTTCCACCGGTTTTCCTTTTGTCCCACCACTGCGGTTGGCTGCCTTCAATGCAGCCTGCCGCGGCTGATGCCCGGTGAACACGCCAGTCTCGTTCCCTTTCTTATCTCTTAATACAAAGTTTCTTATTTCTGCCATATTTAATACCCCGACAACGATTTGTTGTCTACCTTTAAAATATAATATCATGGTATATAAGCATTACGGTCAAATATGAGGCTAAGGCATGCTGATTTAATAAAAAGTGGACTTTTGATGTTGGTATTTCAAAAACAGTGAAAACAGAATCCCAAGACATAGAATAATCGACCGTTCTTCCCAGCACTTTAATATTCTTTCCAGACAAAATTAGGCATGTGCTAAGTAAACGTGTTAAAAAAACTGCCATTGAACTTGCCCCATGCATTCACGGAGCAAGGCTGGAAGAGCTTGCAGAAGCTTCGGGAAAAAGCATGGACGAGCTTTTGGACTTCAGTGTCAATCTCAACCCTCTTGTTCCGAGGGGATTAACGAAACTACTTGATAACGCCTGTAAAAGTATCAGTCATTATCCCGACAACAGGTACACAGGTTTTAAAAAGGCAGCGGCGGAATACCTCAATGTCGCACCTGAAAATATCGTACCTGGCAATGGCTCATCCGAACTAATCCGTCTCTTTGCTGAAGCAGTTATCGAGCATGGGGACAGGGTAATAATACCACATCCCACGTTCGGGGAGTATGAATTCCAGTCAAGGCTGTTTGGTGCAGAGGTTGAATATGTGGAATATGACGACATAGCGAATCTAAATCCTGAAGGGAAAAAGGCAGTCTTTCTCTGCAATCCCAATAATCCAACGGGAAAACTCCTTCAGCGAAAGGAAGTTTTAAAAATAGCGCAAAAATGCATGGCATCAGGAGTTTTTTTATGCATTGATGAAGCGTTCATAGAGCTTTCTGACCCGAAGGAAAGTATCGTTGAGCTTGCAGCAAGCAATGATTTTATTATAGCGCTCCGTTCACTTACCAAGACCTATGCGGTTCCTGGATTGAGAATCGGTTTTGCGGTCGCTTCTTGTGATTTTGCAAAGCTCCTTAACAATATCCGCCTCCCGTGGAATCTTAATTCTGTGGCATCATCGGTAGGCGAGCAACTCCTGAAGCTCAATAAAAGTTACCTCGAGAATGCACTCATCGCAATAAAAAAGGAGCGGGAGTGGCTTTCCTCCCAACTAAGTGCTATAAGAGGCTTCAAACCCTATCCAAGTGATGCAAATTTCATTCTCATCGATATTCGTGACTTTGCAATAGATTCCAAAGAGCTTGCTGAGAGGATGTTGAGGCAGGGGATTATTATCCGCGACTGTGCCTCTTTTGGTCTTGAGAATCACATCAGGGTTGCGGTTCGAAGGAGAAGCGAGAACAGAAGGCTGGTTAAGGCGTTTACCGAGGTAATATCGGAATGGGGATGCGAGCTTGCAGAAAAGGAGATTTCAAGGTCTCTTGAGAGAGGGGTTGTTGCGAGGAGCAGGATTGACTGCGAGTATTATCCCTGCCACATCGAAGGTCAGGACTGTACCTTCTGTTTCTGTCCTTTTTACCCGTGTGAAGATATAAGGACAGGCGGAGAATTGCTCAGAAGAGCCACAGGCGGAACTGTGTGGAGCTGCACAAAGTGCAGCATAATTCATAGAGGGGATATCGCGGATGAAGTGCTGAAAGCATTGATGAGAGGTAAAAAAATCAAGGAAGTCTGGAAGCTTGTGATGGAGCCGCATCTGTGATGGATTTCTGGATTCAGGTTTTGCTCCTTGCGGTTCTGTTTGATATTCTATTCGGGGAACCTCCTCAGGCTTTTCATCCTGTGGTGTGGATAGGAAAAATGATAAACCTGTTCGTGCGCCGCGCTCCTGTTCGCTATAAGAATTTGTACGGGATTTTTATGGTATTCTTCTGCGTAGGAGCGGCAGTACTTGTCGGTCTGCTGTTAATCTCGCTTGGCAGAGGCATCTTGGGATTACTCGTTTCTGCGTATTTCTTAAAATCCAGCTTCTCCATTCGCATGCTGTTAGCATCCACACTTGCGGTAAAAAAAGACCTTGAGGATGGGAAAATTGAGAAAGTGAGAGGCGAGCTTAAAACTTTCGTGGGCAGGGACACCTCAGGGTTAAATGAGTCGCAGTCGGCTTCTGCAGTTATAGAATCGCTTGCTGAGAGCTTTGTGGACGGCATCCTTTCGCCGCTGTTTTATTTTTTCTTACTCGGTCTTCCGGGTGCACTTGCCTACCGCATGATAAACACGCTTGATTCCATGGTGGGTTACAAGAAAGAACCATTTGTTGAAATGGGTTATGCCTCTGCAAAGCTGGATGATATTGCGAATTTTGTGCCGGCACGGTTATCGCTGATATTTATCTTTATCGCAGCCATTTTCTTCGGGAAACCGGTAGATTCGGCCGAAACATTTATT
>DAHXMQ010000066.1 GCA_027371625.1 Candidatus Methanoperedentaceae archaeon
GCTGCTTTAATGCGTCCTGTAAATACATGGAGAAACCTGAAAACAGTCTGGATGTTTGAGTACATCAGTATCGTGGAAAGTGAATTGATATGAAGCTGGATTTTGCGGGTATTCTTTTTCATGAAGAATTCCTCAAAAAACTGGCTGATTTTTACCCCGATTCCTGTTAAATCCACCGGGCTGCTTGCGATTTTAATGTTTTCGCTCTCCACCGCAGCGCCACCGAGAGTTTTTGTAACGCAGTCAACTATCCCGACTCTTGACATGGGCAGGGTTAACTTGTTTTCTTTGAACCATTCTAATATATGGGCTGCTGATTCGCGGGTGGCTACTGTTATTATTGCATTTTCATTTTTTACAGCACCATTGTATGCTATGTGGTTCAGGATGGTTTCTTTTCCGCTCATCGGGGGACCTATTAGCATTATATTGGAGCCCTTTTTTATACCACCGATTGCATCGTCCAGTTCCTTGATACCTATCGTGTAATCGCTCATCTTATCCCTTTGTATAGATATTACTATTTAGATTTTGTTATATATAAATAGGGTAGTTACAATTCATGAATTCGGCTTATAAATTTAACTGTTTTTTTATATTTACAGGTCACAGAATCCGCACGGAATGGGCACGCAAATGGTTCAAGAGTTCAGTTCTTACCTTTTATCATCTTCTTAAAATCATCAACAAGACTGAAGGAGTTTAGTTTTTCGATTAGCTCTCCGCTTTCGAGAATATCTTCTATATGCAGCCAGATGGCATCTTTTATATTTTCGAGGGCTTCCTCATAAGTGTCCCCTGCGAGTAGCACCCTTGCAAAGCCGGACACATTGCAAAATCGCCGTATTCGTCTTTTTCGATTACTACGGGGAGGGTATATTTTTCCATTTTTGTATCTCTTCAGAAATCTAATTGGTCTGGTTGGTATTTAAGAGTTACATTTTTATAAGCAGCCCAGAACTAGCGCGCGGCGAATGCAAGAAGGAAAATCGCAAGAACAGCGTGCGTCAGATGATAATGGAAGATACCGACCCCGCGAGCGCCAGCGCCTGCTTCGGAGCATTGGGGAGGGACGCAGGAAGCCAAAAGCGAGCTATGAGGGCTGAATATTACGGTAGCGTTGACCAATTTGATGAAATAAAAGTTATAGAAGTTCATTACTTTAATTTATTTTGGCTAATAATTTATATAATCCAAAGCGCCTCTTTCATCTAACAAATGAATATTATTTTCCTCTAAACAATTTCTTACGTTTTGAAAATGAAGTTTTGGGAGTGTAACATAATTTGCTGAAACTTCCAATAATCATTTACTTTCCTCTTTATATATACACATCCATTCGTTCACCGAAATACACTCTCAATTGATTCAGGATAATACCCCAGTCACGGAGAGGCATAGTCCAGTTCTC
>DAHXMQ010000075.1 GCA_027371625.1 Candidatus Methanoperedentaceae archaeon
CCGAACCCAGGGAACGCGATTTGACGCCATCTGTTATCTCATAGGTATCCATAAGATGCAGGTTCAAATACTCATCTGCGCTCTCAAGCCTGCCTTCAAGGGCATGTTTATCTCCTTTCATCTCAACCCGTACGATTGAACCCATCAATGTCTGAACTTTTTTAGTTGGAAACAAGATATCTCCTCTGCTGCATTTATTTCGCTTTATTTATTTCCTTTAGTACTTCAATTTTTGGGTTCTTTATTCAGTTCTTTATTTGATGCAGACTATCTTGTGTTGTTGGTGCGGTTTACCTTTCGAATGAACAATTGCAAAAAGTTACCCAAGTATTGAGCAGAGGAAGCGAGTTAGTGCAGTCGAGGCGATTAGTACGTTTTAGACATTATGGCTATACTTGTCGTCTCTTTTTTGCATATCGGGCAACTACCGTAGCCCCTTCCAAGTTCGCTTTCGGGTATGCCGAGTATCCCTGCGCCGACAGTTTCCTCCATCGCAAGTCCGCATTCCTGCTCTCCGCACCATGGTATTCGTGCTATGCCCTCTGAAATTTTATCCCTAACTTCATCCAATGTATTGCAGTCGAAGATGCGCTCTTCCATCGATTTTCTAGCTTTTCCGAGCAGGCTTTTATGAATGTCTATAACTCGCTTTTTTATTTCTTCTGCGAGTTTATCTATCGGGACGATTTCCTTGCTTCCGCTGTCCCTTCTCACAACCGTAGCCGCATTATTCTTAAGGTCGCGCGGACCTATCTCCACCCTTAGAGGAACGCCTTTCATCTCCCATTTATAATACTTGGCGCCGGGGCGCTCGTCACTTTCATCAAGAGCTACACGAAAGCCTTCATCCTTCAGCCTCTCAGCAACCTCACGGCAGGCTTTTATTATCTCCTCGCTCTTCCCGAACAGAACCGGGATGACCACGACCTGGACAGGTGCGATTTCAGGAGGGAATACAAGCCCTCTGTCGTCCCCGTGAATGGAAACAAGCGCAGCTATGCACCGCTCCGATATCCCGTAGCATGTTTGCTGGGCGTACTCCTGCTCACCATTCATACCCTCGTATTTGATATCGAACGTCTTTGCAAAGTTATTTCCCAAGTGGTGTGCTGTCCCTATCTGCAAGGTTTTGTTGTCAGGCATGAGGGTATCGACAGCCATTGTGTAATCAGCCCCGGGGAATTTATCCCACTGTGGTCTTTTTGAAACTATGGTCGGAATTGCAAGTCTCTTATAGAATTCTATGTAAATCTGCACCGCCACATCAACCTGCTTTGCAGCCTCATCCCATGTGGCATGCACCGTATGGGCTTCCTTGAAGGATGTTATCTCACGCAATCGGATAAGAGGACGGGTATGCTTTGTCTCGTACCTGAAGGTGTTCACGATCTGATAAATCTTGATAGGCAAATCGGCATGCGAACGCACCCACACCTTATACATGGGATAAATGGCAGTTTCGCTCGTGGGGCGAAGCGCCAGCTTAACATCCAGCTCGTTTTTCCCACCACGAGTGACCCAGTAAACCTCGTTTTCAAAGCCCTTTATATGCTCTGCTTCCTTCATGAACTCGGTCTCCGGTATGAGGAGTGGGAACATCGCCTCTTTGTGGTCTTTATCCAGCAGTTCCCTTATTATTGCATACGTTCTCTTTCGGACCTCAAACCCGAACGGGAACCACACATAAAGCCCCTTGACAGGATAGCGCACATCCATGATTTCCCCTGCGAGGAGAAGTTCATTGTACCATTCGCTGAAATTTGATTTCGGAGGAAGTATAGCTTTTTTTTCTTCGATTTTCATTTCTTTTGTTTGCTTTGCTGCCATGGATGTCACCATATCGGCTACTATTACTGTCTTATTGGCTATAAGTATTTTGAAAAGTTTGAATATAATAGGTCAGCTTATTTTCAAAAAAGAATATCCTATGTGTATATTGCGGTGACTTTATACTCGGTGGGCTGGTAACCTTCAGCCATTATCAACAGACTTACATTGGTGCTGTTGATTATATGCGGGGCTTCATTTGCAAAGTTAGTACTACTTCCGCTCGGCAGTGTGAATGACTGCTCTTCAAGAACCTGACTATCGCTCACGATTTGTGCTTTTATCGAGAGGGGCTGGTTTATTACATTGGTTATTGTGGCTTGTAACGAGGTTAGCTCATATGTGCCATTTCCCAGGTTCGAAGGTTTCTTCATTCGCACATTCACATTTAGAGCGCCGTATAACAGAGGTGCAACCGTTGGTGTGGGTGTCGCTACAACTGGCGTGGCTGTTGCCGTTGGAGTGGCTGTTTCTGTATATGTGACTGATGGTGCGGGCGTTGGTGCAGGAGTTGGTGTACCAACCTGTTTCCCTACACATCCTGAAAATAAAATTGCAAGCCCGATAACGGTTATGAGAACAATGGATTTTTTAAATTGTAGCATACTAACCTGATATTAAAATCACGTATTAGAAGATAAAGGTATCGATTTTATTCCGGGCTGAGATAGAACAAGATACAGGGTAAACGCCACTGCAGCATATCCTGCCACATAAAAAAGCGAATCAGTGCCTGCAGTGCCGCAGGAGAGCCTTGTCACAAGATTAAAAGGAGAATCTGCAAAGAGATATCCCACAAGGAAGAGCAGTATAAGGATAAGGGAATACATATACTGGGATATTGTCCTTTGCCTGTATTTGATTGCAACCACTGCACCTATCAGGACAATGATAACTGCGATTATGCTTATCAACAAAAGGATAATCCCGATATTATAAACCGCCACGCCATTTAAACGCACGAGCATAAGCCATAAAAATACCTGCATCGGGACGATTATTACTGCAGTAAGCATCTTGCCATTCAGCATCTGCATAAACGATAAAGGTGAAACCAGCAATAATTCGATTGTTTTGCGTTCAAATTCCTCCGTGAACATATCGATGATAAGACCTCCTGAGATAAAAACAGGCGTGAATACAAGGAGAGGAATAAGTATCCCGTATATGAATTCAAAGTAGGTGGATGTTTTCTGGGGAAGAGAGTCAACATACAGTCTTACAGGCTCGAAACCTATTCTTGGACTTCTCACATCCCTGACGAATGTTTCATAATCTTCCAGGGGTTTTTTAAGTTGTAACGTTACGAGCGTACCTTTTATATCAGATTCTGGCAGGTAGATTACGACATTGATGATATCATGCCCGCTGGATTTCTGAGACGGGATTATCACCACCGCATCTATCGTATTCTTGTTGAAATCTGAAAGTGCAGAGCCAAGGTCGTTATAATAGTAAGGTCTGACGGTGCTTTTTTCAATGAACTGCCGAAGCTCCCCGTCCCCAACGATTCCCACATTCGCTCTCTGCCCTTCGTATTTTCCGAGGGCTGAAGGGTCAAAAAAAGAAGCAAGGCCTATAACAAGAAGCGATGAGAATGAAGCTATGAGCAATTGTACGATAATAGCAAGCACAAGGGTCTTCTCATGGAAAAGAGAATCCATTTCCTTTTCCGCTTTTCTTCTTAAGTATTGCTCTTCTCCCGCTTGTATTGTCGCTCCAGTTGATGCTGATAGTACTGATGTTCAATCTTCCAATCCGCTTTGGTATAATGGTTTTTATCCTGCTTGCCGCATT
>DAHXMQ010000077.1 GCA_027371625.1 Candidatus Methanoperedentaceae archaeon
TCTGCTTGATGCCATAAGTTCGGGCATTTCGATAGAGAGGATGATGAAATGCAATAACGGCGAGCTGATGCATCTTGTTTCTGATTCTATCGACTATGCACAGAAAGTCGCAAGGGAAGAGATTGAGGTTGCAAACTCCAGTATTGAAAAACTCGATGAAACCCCTGCAAAAAGGAAGCTGGAAGAACTCAGCGACTATATAATCAACCGCAGCAAGTAAATGCAAGAGGATAATTCGGGTTCATTTTTCAATTACATCCCGCAGGGTTGCCGTTTATGCTCCAGCGGGGCAAAGATGGTTCTTTTCGTTACGGGAGTATGCGGAAAGAACTGCTTTTACTGCCCGGTTTCGAACGAGCGGCGCGGTAAGGATGTTGTTTTTGCGAACGAACGGCCTGTGAAAAACGATGAAGACTTGATAGAAGAAGCGGTTTCAATGGACGCCCTTGGAACAGGAATAACAGGCGGAGAGCCGCTTTTGCGACTGGAGCGGGTGATTGGTTATATAAAACTCCTGAAAAACCATTTTGGAGATTCACACCATATACATCTATACACAGCCCTTGCGCCAGAAAAAGATGTGCTTGAGACCTTGAGGAATGCAGGTCTTGATGAACTCAGGTTCCATCCGCTTGTCGAATTGTGGAAAGGTATCAATAACACGAGCTACCGTGAATCTCTCCTCAATGCACATGAACTCGGGCTTTCCACCGGGATTGAAATTCCTTCTTTGCATGCTGATTACAAGTCTATCCTGTTGTTGCTCGATGAGGTCGGAGGTTTTCTGAACCTGAATGAGCTTGAGTTTTCCGAGACAAATTCGATTGAACTAAAAAAAAGGGGTTTTGAAGTGGTGGATGACGTTTCATCAGCAGCACTTGGAAGCAAGGATGTGGCGCAGTCGGTAAAGTTTGGAAAGCTCCATTTCTGCTCTTCACGGTTCAAGGATGCCGTACAGCTTCGGGAGAGATTCAAAAGGATAGCAAAGAAAGCTTCAAGGGACTTTGATGAGGTCACAGAGGATGGGACTCTTGTCTATGGGGTTATCGAGGGAGACTGCCTCGGTATCTTGGAAGAAGTCGCCCGCAATATGTACTGCAACAATAATGGCTCAATCGAGACTGCATGGTGGATAGCCGAGGAGCTTGCGGATGAGCTGAAAAGAGCAGGATGTACTGTCTCCGTAATCGAGCGCTACCCCATGAAAAACGGAATTGTCGTGGAAAAGACACCGCTTTGATGCAAAGGTATAAACTCTAAAGATTTAATAGTATGCCAAAGGTGGTTTGACTGGGCGTCAAGGAACATGAGGCAGTAAAGGCACGACTTACGAAGTACCTGATGCGTGACGAGAGTGGCATCAGGAGGTGCGTTCTGAAATTATTCCTGAGCAACAAACCATATACCACGCAGGCTGTCTATGACCATCTTAAGAAAAAGGGTTTTGATGTTAATTACAGGGGAGTTTCGGCTATGGTGGGGCTCATGAACACAAGGCTTGGCATCCTGAGAATAGATGTTAAGGGCGACCACAATGTCTATTCGCTAAAGGATGAATATAAGAACAGCGTGAAGGCGACGATGGATAATTATTAGTGTACGATTTATTTTGATAAAATTTAAAGATAGCATAGAAAATCTTTACCCAGGCTATTTTGCCATAGTAATGGCAACAGGCATAGTCTGCAGGGATGGTTTACAGAATTGTAAGGGGATTGGTTGAATAGCCGGCATCGTCGCCAGCTATTGAAGTTTCTGAAGTGGTAAAAGATACAGAACAAAACCCGATAAGGATGTAACTGAAAACGAAATGAGAAGGATTGCCTGGACGAGCCAGGCAAGGCATCAGACCTGGTCATTGAAGTTGCTCCTTTTTACCTCCATTTAGATAGAAAGAATGTTATACGACAATGGCCATTCTGCGGTTCTGACGGAACAATAGAAATATATGATATACTATCATTTAAGCTTTTGTGTTAATTTTATGCCCGGATGGTCGAGCCTGGTTTAAGGCACCAGACTTAAGATCTGACGGTATCTGACGGTACCCCCGAGTTCGAATCTCGGTCCGGGCGCTGCTGGTCAAACCCTGCACATTGGCAAGGGCAAGGAATTAAAATAAATACAATTCTTCAGAAATTTCAACCAGCTTTAAGTAAAACAACTATTATAATAAATACCCATATTCCAACAATCCATTTAACAAATTGGTTTGTCTTCGGTCTAATGTTAAAATATTCCTTACGGATGCGCCAAACTCCGAACGCTATGAGAAGACTGATTACAAAATATATAATTTTGCCTAAAGGGTTGAAAGGGATTTCATTAGATTTGAATAATTGATATACCGCAATATTAAATATTCCAATCATAAAAAACACAAGAGATGATTGAAAACCTGCTGCATAAGAAAGATTTGCTGCCTCCAGTAAATTTTCCTTACGTTCATCCTTATATTCAGCAAGCGAAAGCCCGCATAATAACAAAAATATTAATCCGTAACTCAGCTTAAATTAAGTAATATGTCAATTTTACAGGCTTTGTAAAGTTTGATATTTCTCCAAAATAAAAATCCTCTATTTCTTGATTTCTAA
>DAHXMQ010000079.1 GCA_027371625.1 Candidatus Methanoperedentaceae archaeon
CCCGATAGGACCTACGAGTTAGTACAAGCATTTGAAAAAAGAACCGCAGATAAACACAGATTAACGCAGATACGGAAATAAAATTATGAAACAGGAACTTAAATCAGCCAAATTCGGCAGGTATGGAGGGCAGTTCGTGCCGGAAGTATTGATGCCTGCTATTGAAGAGTTAACAGAACAATAAGAAAAATACAAGGACGGCCCTGTTTTTAACGAGGAATTGAATTATTATCTCAGGGATTTTGCAGGACGTCCGTCTCCATTGTACTGCGCAAAACGATTGAGCAAGGAATATGGTGTCAAGATTTACTTAAAGCGCGAGGATATCGTCCACGGCGGAGCGCATAAATTGAATAACACGCTCGGGCAGGCGCTCCTGACGAAACGCATGGGGAAAAAACGGATTATCGCTGAAACGGGAGCGGGGCAGCACGGAACAGCATGTGCTATGGCTGGGGCAGCATTTGACCTCGAAACTAAAATTTACATGGGCGCAAGGGATACCGTTCGGCAGCGCATGAATGTTTACAGGATGGAACTGATGGGGGCAAAGGTCATACCGGTCAAGAGTGGCTCTCAGACTTTAAAGGATGCCATCAATGAAGCAATGCGTGACTGGGTGACCAACGTGGAAACCACCCATTACATGATAGGGTCTGTTGTAGGAATGCATCCCTATCCCACGATGGTACGCGATTTTCAAAGCGTTATAGGAAAAGAGGTTCGCACGCAGATAATGGAGAAGGAAGGAAGATTCCCGGATTCCATCGTAGCTTGCACAGGCGGTGGCAGCAATGCGATGGGCATTTTCCATCCTTTTATAGAGGATGATGTGCAGCTTTTTGCAGTTGAGGCTGGCGGAGGCGGCTTGAAAACTACGGACAAAGAGGCGCTGCATTCAGCCACGCTGTGTGCAGGCGAGGAGGGGGTGCTTCATGGAGCACGCACAAAAGTCCTGCAGAACAAATACGGGCAGATACTTGAATCAAGCTCGATAGCCGCAGGGCTGGATTATGCTGGTGTGGGTCCTGAACTCGCGTATCTTGCCGACATCGGTAGAATCAAACCCCGGTATTCGCTGGACAGCGAGGCACTCGAGGCATTCCACGACTTGTGCAGGCTAGAGGGCATAATACCCGCACTTGAATCCTCCCATGCGATAGCCTATGTGAAAAAGGCGGCGGCATCGGGAGAGTTTGGAGACGTTGTGGTGATAAACGTTTCAGGAAGAGGCGACAAGGATCTTGAAACCGTTTTGGGAGTGAAAAGATGAAAATCGAGGAAAAATTCAGAGAACTGCAAACAAAAAAAGAAGGCGCCCTTATCGCCTATATCTGCGCAGGCGACCCGACGCCTGAGAAAACAAAAGAATACGTGGAGGCACTTGCAAGGGGCGGCGCAGATATCGTGGAACTCGGGCTCCCTTTCTCAGACCCGGTGGCTGACGGACCCACCATCCAGGCAGGGATTGAGCGGGCGCTCGCAGGCGGGATGACGCCGGATGTTTATTTTGAGACAGTAGGCTCGCTTTCCGCAAACATACCGCTTGTAGTAATGACCTACTACAATCTCATATTCAGAAGAGGGCTTGAGAGATTCGTGAACGATTGCGTATCCTCCGGAATTTCGGGCATAATAGTCCCTGACCTTCCGGCTGAGGAATCTGGAGAGCTTGCGGCTTCCTGCAAGAAGAACGGTGTTGATCTCATTTTCCTCGTCGCTCCCACAACCACGGAATCAAGGATGAAGCGGATTTTATCAAGGGCGGTGAAGGTTCTCATGGTCTATCACGCAGAATCCAGTTCATATCATCCACTGTCGAAATTGTTTTTTGTTTCATACATCTGTGGAGACAGTCACTGCTATATATAATCGATTCGTTTTGAGATTGCAATAAAATGCCGCCGCTGGCGCTCAGCGATTGCATGGGGCGTCGGCATGCTTCACCGCACAGAACGCAAAGATTATCCCCGCGCCTTTCTTATCCCATCCTTCAACTCCCTCGCCAGCGCCTCAAGTCTCTCCCCGGCGTTATTACCGCTTGCAATAATATCCACGAACGCCGAGCCCACGATCACCCCATCTGCGCCTGCGCGAATAATCTCGCAAGCC
>DAHXMQ010000086.1 GCA_027371625.1 Candidatus Methanoperedentaceae archaeon
ATTTAATATTGATACTTTTGGCTATTATTTCCTACCCCCCGCATCCACGTATCATAAATTCATGACAGGTCTTCAGGGCGGAAAGATGTCAAGCAGCGTCCCCGAGAGCTACATCGCCCTGACGGACAAACCCGATGACGGAGCAGCGAAGGTGATGCGCGCAAAAACCGGAGGCAGGGTGACGCTTGAGGAGCAGAAGGAAAAAGGAGGCGAGCCCGATGTGTGCACAGTCTATGAACTCCTGCTCTACCACCTGATCGAGGATGATAATGAGCTTCTTGAAGTCTATAAGGATTGCGTAGGAGGCACGAGAGTGTGCGGCAGGTGCAAGAAGCACGCGGCTGAGCGCATGCGCGAGTTTTTGAAAGAGCATCAGGAGAAAAGGGAACAAGCGAGGGAGAGGCTTGGGGAGTTCGGGTTGAAACTATAGAGGTTGTTTAAGCTGCCTTTATCGGCATGCCGACAGTAACATCCTTTATGCTTTTGGCAGGCATTCTTTTTGACGCATCCAAAATTTCTATGGAAATAACTTTGCCTTCTTTTGTGTAGTCTATAATGATGCCCTCCGCTATCTCTTTACTGATATGATACTTTCCTCTTTGAAATACAATATTCATGGCATCGACTTCTGGGTCGTATGTTATTTTCATTGCATCATCTCGTATCTATCAGGCTCCGTTTGGGTTGTGAATCTCACTACAAAAGTTCTATAAATTCCTCTACAGTTAATCCAGACTGTTTGATTAATCCTCTCAAAGTCCCTTTTGAGATTTCTTTATGGTTTGGTACTGTTAACCTTCTATTAGGGTATTTGCTTTGCCTGAGGATAATATGACTGCCAGTTTGATGATCCACTTCATAGCCTATTTTAGAGAAGGCTTTGACAGCCTCTCTGCCAGAAATTACAGGCAACTTAGGCATTTACTTCAACCAGTTCTTCAGTTATGGGAGGCGGGATAGGCTCATTATGTTTTTTCAGGCTAATTAAATAGCCAAGAACAGCATCCTTTATATTAGATATTGCTTCCTCTCTTATTTTTCCTTGAGAGATACAGCCAGGCAATTCAGGAACAGAAGCTATAAAAATTCCGTCTTCGTCCTGCTCTAACAGAACTCTATATTTCATAATGTCAAATAGTATCTTAGATATATATATTCTTGTCTGATTGCTATGGCAGCTATGGTTTTTATTAAACTTAGGAATCTAAAATTTTTTATGCATAAAATCTGCGATTTATGAATTTGTCGGCAGAAATAAATATTACATAGCGTTATAATTGATACTGGGGTGGAAATAATAAACATCAAATATCAACTAAAAGTTTAAGAAGAGGAATTACGTGGCAGATGACAAGATGTTTGGAAGGTATTTTGGATGAGATTTCGAGAACGATACCCTGTTGCTTATATGTATGAATTAACCATAGCGGAGAGAGTTAACTAGACGGAGACAGCAGTTTGGCTAAATTATACGTTAAAAAGAAAAAAGAGTATTTGTTTAGCTGGGAAAAAATCCCAGGAAACGATAACCAAAGACTCATAGAATTTCTGACGCAGAACTTTAGTATTGAATGGGTAAAAGCATCAAAAATTGAGAAAAACGATAACGGCAGGACCATAAGAGTAACTAGTGAAAAAAATTATCTTTCACTAAAACTTAACGATGAAAAAACCAATGTAAACTTAGAAATCGATGACGGTAGAACCGATAAATTCATTGTGGAGATGGAAAACGGTGAGCTAAACATATACAAAAAAGGAAAGGCGTACATTCGTGAGAAATCGAAGGAGAGCGCAGAAAATCTTGATGCTGTCCACGAAAATAAAGTAGCAACATGGGAAGCCTTCGGCTCTGCGGCACACGACAGTTTTGGACGTTCTATGGAAGATGTTATTCAGTCAGTCAGTGACAAGATGAAGGGTAAGGTCTTTAAGAAAGACAAGCCGAAGGTTCCGGTTACAGAGAAAGAGTATCAAGACCTACTTATCCAGGCAATCAAAAAAGGCGATTCAGAGAAGGAACTTAATATGCTGGTCGAGGTCGTGGCTGAAAAGAAACGGGAGCCAACGGTTATTATCGAGATTGATGTGCCGGATTTTCGTATCTGCCATGTTTGTGAACATCTAAATGACCCTGCCGCCATATGTTGCATAAAATGTGGAACATTATTAAAGAGCAGTTAATTCAAATCTACAAAATTGTGTACTACAAATATGGTTAACGTCCAATTTTCACCAAAAACAGATTAGCCATCAACTCCACAACTGCCCGCCCAATATCGCCTCGGTCTTGTCGTTGGTGCTCTGGTTTATCCTTTTGATCCTCACAAGATATTCATTGCCTATTTTCTCCGGCGCTTCAAAAACAGCATCGACTCCCAGCAATTTCAGGTGCTCCTCGAATTCCTTCGCTGTGTTCATGCTCTTCACCCTTATCTGCACGTTCTCGGCAATCCTTTCACCTGCTTTTTTCTTCTTAATTGTTTTAACCATTGGCTGAAGGATACTCTCCCCGAGCTGGAGGCATCGCTTGCCCAAAGAAACCTCATCCTCGTCCCATTCAACCGACTGGAAGGCTTCCCTGCACACCCTCGGGAAGAAAAAGTCCCTCCCGAAGTCGTTGTAGAACTCAAAAGCATATCTTAGGTCTGCGCAGTTGCTCTGCGAGCTTGTGTATTTCACAGGCGGCAGTAACATTTCAGGGTCCTTGATGACCACCCCTTCATGCATTGCGCTGCCGAGTTCCTTGATGATTTTCGTTATTTCAATATGCGCCTCGCTTACCTCGAATTCCCCGAAAAGCCTGACTGATTTTATTCCATACTCCTCCATGAGCGCCCTGCGCATCATCACAGATAGCGGCTTTCCAGTTGCCTTCTCCCTTATATCGAATGCAAAAAATTCAAGCGACTCGATGCCGTAAAAGGATTTAGGCACATAAGGGCTATCCGGACCAACCATCTCCCCGCACAGCACAAGCTCTGGATGGTCATGGAAAAAATCAAGCCCGATTATGTCGTTGGCTTTCTCTGTTGTATAGGGACAAACAAACCCCCCACGCGTAAGCCCCACAAGCTTATCTCCAACAAGCGCCACGCGAACATTGTATCCGTTCATCTTCTCTTCTACCACGACTTTTTTGCACGAAGAGAAATGTTTTACGAGAGCAGGATAGAGCACCAATGTGCGCGATATCTTGGGAAAACCGCGTACTATGTCGAACGGCTCTATGAAAACAGATGTGCCCCCCTCGGCAGAGGAAACTGGCTTATCAAACCTGAATAATCCTGGCTTTCCCCGAACGTACTGCAGCGTCTTTCTCTGAAGCGCCCCTGTTATCCTGTGCTCAGGGATTTCAAGCAGCTTCGATACCTTTTCAACATTCAGTTTTTTAATCAGCTCTGAGACATCCTGTCTCATCCTTTCAGCATCCTCTCGCTGCCAGATGCCGGATAATCCCTCTCCTGCTTATGACACCCACGATCTCGTCCTTCAGGTTCAAGACAGGTACTCCGCCTATGTTCTTATTCAACATCAGAGATATAACCTCGGATATGGGAGTATTCGTCCTGACAGATTTCACACTGCGGGTCATGATATCCTCCACTATGAGGTTGCGAATCCTCTCGTCCTGCTGGTTATCTGGCACAAGCGCCCTGAAGCTCATCATTGCCCTTGCAACATCCCTTTCTGTTATTATTCCAACCACGTCGCCTTTTTCCACGACCGGAAGCCTTCCAATATCGTTATCCAGCATGATGCGTCTTGCATGCGAGACCCTGTCCGCTGGACTTACCGATATGGGTTCCTTCATGATTTCTGCAGCATATCCTTTCACAGCTTTAGCAGTTTTCAATATTTCATGAGGCGTTACCCATCCAAGAACACTGCTGTTATCACTCACAACGAGAATCCCGCCTGTTCTGTCCATAAGAGTAATTGCATCCTCAATGCTTGTATCAGGAAGCACCTTTCTGAACATATCGGTCGTGGCGGCTGCAACATGAAGCGACGATGCAGGAAGATTTGAAGTCTTCCATGTTCCCAGCTTCCTTGCAATGCTTCTCATCGTAATCACGCCCAGAACTTCGTTGCCATTTATAACGAGCAGCCTGCGCGTATCATGCTTATCCATCAATTCCATTGCATGTGAAATCTTATCCGATTTATGTACCGAGAGTGGTTCTTTCATGATGTCTTTTATTTTCATGTTATCATCTCTGTCATTATTGCTTTTACTATGTTCTCCCCTGTCAGTATCCCCATAATCCCTCTCA
>DAHXMQ010000012.1 GCA_027371625.1 Candidatus Methanoperedentaceae archaeon
AAATGCATATATGAACATAATCCCGATAGCCGCAGACTCGCTTGGCACACGAAGCATGGCTACATTCGTGGAAACAGGTGATTGCGGCATCTGCATAGACCCTGCCGTCTCGCTTGCGCCAAGGCGTTACGGTCTGCCGCCGCATCCTGTTGAATATAAGAGGATGGATGAGCACCGGGAGAGTATTAAAAAATATGCCATGATATCCCATGTGCTGATTGTAACGCACTACCATTACGACCACCACGATCCCGATTTTCCAGAGTTGTACGAGGGCAAGAATGTGTTTATTAAGCACCCGAAAGAAAACATAAACCGCAGCCAGATGGGAAGAGCGGAGTTCTTCTTAAAGCAGGTGGAAGGCATGCCGGAAAAGCTTGAGTATGCAGACGGAAAGAAATTCTCCTTTGGGAACACAACTATACGATTCTCGGATGCTGTGTTCCACGGCACAGGCAACAGGCTTGGGTATGTGGTTGAAGTGTGCATCAGGGAAGGGGAAGAGAGCTTCGTGTTTACCTCGGATGTTGAAGGTCCGAATACGAAGGAGCAAACCGAGTTCATAATCAAGGAGAACCCGAACGTTGTGTACCTTGACGGTCCGCTCTCGTACATGCTGGGTTACCGTTACTCGTATGAGAGCATGGCTCTGGCGATCAAGAACATGCTCAGAATTCTTGAAGAAACAGATGTGGAGAAGCTCATTATAGACCACCATCTCCTCCGTGATTTAATGTGGAAGGAAAGGATAGCTGCGGTTTTTGAGACGGGGAAGAAGGTGATGACGGCAGCCGAGTTCCTTGGTGTTGAAAATGAAATGCTGGAGGCAAAACGCAGGGAGCTATTCAAACAGCATCCTGCAAGCAGATGCTAACCTTAGGGAAGAATGAACTTTAGTCCTCTTTCTTCACTTCCACCTTTATCTCTCTTATCAGCTTGACGCCAAGACCGCTGATCCTGCCGCCCGCTGAGGCTACAAAGAACATGAGTGCATACCATATACCCATGTTTACGAGCTTGCTTGAATTCTGGGGTGAAATAAGCTCTGCCTGCGCCGGCGGCGTGCCCTGCCCTGTTGGCATCGATAGTGTAACGCCATTCATTTGAATCAGAGAGGGAGGCTGCGCCGCTCCTGTATATACGTTGTACATCGAATAAACCGCCCAGATTATGAGAATCAAACCCGCAATGAGCAAACCATAACCAACTGCTTTGTAATCCTTAATTTTCAATTTTTCGACCGGTGTCTTTATTAAAATCAATAGTATATAAATTTTCTTGATTGAATAAATACAGGACACAAAACGATAACTATTTAGACCAAGTTGCATTAAGATGAAATAAAAAAGAAAGAGGGTGGAAGCATCAACCTCGAAGATTTTCTTTCAAAGAGCAACACCGAACCGGGATTACTGGAGTTAATCCTGTTCTTCAGCGAGCAGGGGAAAACGATAAAAAACGGATTCCTGCGAAGCTACGGCAAAGCGGGAACAAAGAACATCTACGGCGAGGAGCAGATGGCTCTGGACAAATGGGCTGATGAGGTTTTAATCACTGGATTGAAAAAAACAAGGCTGGTGCGGTATATAGCAACGGAAGAGCAGCCCGAAATAATTGAGATCGAAAATCCAAGAAACGAATTCGGCGTTGTCATCGACCCTCTTGATGGCTCTTCGCTTATCGACGTGAATCTTGCAGTTGGGACGATCATCGGAATTTATCCCGGAAATGTGCTAAATAAAGGGGAAAATATGCTTGCTGCGATGTATATTCTCTACGGTCCTCTGACCACGCTGACGCTGGCATTGGGCGGGGTGCATGACTTCGTGCTGAATGAAAAAGGAGAATTCATTCTTAAAGAGAAGGATGTTAAAATCCCCGAAGGCAAAATATACGCGCCCGGCGCTCTCCGAAGGGATTACCTGCCTGAACACGCAAGGTTTATTGAAAGTCTTGAAAAAGATGGATATAAGCTACGTTTTTCAGGTTCTTTCGTGGCTGACATGCACCAGATCCTGCACAAAGGCGGAGTGTTCACCTATCCGGGATTCGAGGGAAAAGAAAAGGGGAAGCTTCGCATGCTGTTTGAGGCTAATCCCATAGGGAAAATAATAACAGAAGCCGGCGGGGCAATCAGCAACGGAAGAGTGAATATCCTTTCCATCAAGCCTGAGGCTATCGATGAAATAACTCCAATCTATGCAGGAGGCAAAAAGGAAATCAGCCTGATTGAAAAGCTTATGGCACAGCGATGATATTAGAGGGTTATGAAAGAGTTTGCTCCGATTCCGGGTTCCACCATTCTGAACAGCATCGAAGGTAAGAGAATGATAATCATGGCGACCAACACAAGGGTTACAACGGTCGCCCGCGGCATTTTCAGGGCTGCAAAGGATACCGATTCCGCTGTGTTTATGGAGCTTGCGCGCTCAGAATGCGATTTAAAAGGAGGTTACACCGGGCTTACGCCAAAGGCTTTTTCAGAAAGGGTAAGAAAGGCTGCCGTTGATGCGGAATGCGATGTATGGGCGCTCCATGCAGACCACATCACGGTCAAGAAAGGCGATGCCAAAGAAATAGATGATACAAAAAAACTGATCGACGCCCAGATAGAAGCGGGCTACACATCGTTTGCCATCGATGCCTCTCATCTTTTCAATTTCGAGGGCAAGAACCTGCGTGAGGAGCTAAATAAGAATATCCAGGTCACCACCGAACTTGCAAAGCATATAGGAAAAAGAATGAGGGGAGCGGAATTCGGGCTTGAGGTCGAGGTGGGCGAGATTGGAAGGAAGGACGAGCACGGTCTTGTGCTTACAAAGCCCGAGGAAGCGGTTGTTTTCATAAAAGCGTTGAATGAGAACGGCGTTTATCCCCATGTCATTGCAATCGCAAACGGGAGCGTGCACGGGAATGTTTATGACGAGCACGGGAATGTGATCGAGCAGGTCTCCATCAACATCCCGCAGACAAGGGCTGTTGCGAAGGGGCTTCGCGATAATAACCTGAAAGTGGGGATTGCCCAGCACGGGATTACAGGCACGCCGAGGGAACTCATAAACACGGAATTTCCGAAAGGCGATATTATCAAGGGAAATGTTGCTACTCACTGGCAGGATATTGTTTTCAATGTGCTGAAGGTCTATGAGCCTCTTCTTTATAAGGATATGTGGAACTGGACTCTTGAGACGTACCGTGCAAAGAATCCCGGCAAGAAGGATAAGGAGATTTTCGGGAGCAACTGCAAATTCGCCATCAAGGAGTTCTTCGATCGGATTTACAGCGTGGATGAGGATACTGAGAGGGCGATAGAGGCGCTTGTTTATGCTGAGGCGCTTATTTTCTTCAGGGCTTTCAGTTCGAAAGGGTCGGCGAACCTGGTGAGGGAAAAGCTGGGATAAACGCAGATGAACACAGATACGTTAAATGGCGTAGGAAATAAAAGCGGTGCTCTCGATTGCGATATTGAACTCTGCAATTCATCGTGCTGCCGCAACTGCGCTGTTTTGACAGAGGATGAGGCTGCAAAGCTTATAGCAAACGTCAGGAATGAATACGCTTTTGAACTTGAGCCGAAAAAATATTTCAGGCAGGCTAAGGGTGAGCATGGGATATACTTTGCATTGAAAATCATAAAAGGACAGTGCATCTTCCTGAATAAAGAGAGGCGCTGCCGCATATACAGATGCCGCCCGAAGCTATGCGAGCTGTACCCTGCTATTGATGTAAACGCAGTGGATGAGCGCTGCCCGATTGTGGGTAAACTGCCGCAGGACATTCTTGAGACTCTAAAAAAGCGATACGAAAATGAAGTGGATGAAAGGATAAAACAGGAGCAGACTTTCAGGTTTATTTAAGCTACACAAGAACCATTTCTTTTTCCTGAACAGGCATTCCCTGTTTAGCCACTTCGCGCTCAGCTATGCGTATATTTAGCTCGTTAAGGAATTTGACCAGCCTCCTGACAACGATATCTTCTTTATTGATCTGGTATAGCTTAGCATTCCCTACCTGCCGCGTCATAGTGACCATGCCGAGTTCTTCGAGCAACGGCAGCGCTTTCATGAGAGTTGTGTAATGGATACCAGCCTCATCCGCGATATCTGTGAGCGTGAGGTCTATGTCCTGATATTCCCAGAGGACATCAAGGATTTTTGCAGTTGCAGAGCCTGTGAAGAGTTTTTCGAGGGACATGTTATTTCCTTAATTCATTTTGTAATATACATCTTGTATGGTATGTATACAATATGCATGCATAATGTATATAAATCTATTCTTTTAATGCAAAGCTTTATAGTCTTTAAACTGTATTCTAACTTGAATGCGAAAAGACCAAATAGAAATCGTTAAGAAACATATCCTCCGGCGCTTCCTTAACAAAACGATGGTGGGAATGAACTATGTTAACCGACAGGACGTGAATGTTAAAAAAATCGGGGGGGATGTGGTGCAAAAAGCTATTGATGAACTTACTAAGGAAGGCTTTTTAGAAACTCATCACAAAGA
>DAHXMQ010000116.1 GCA_027371625.1 Candidatus Methanoperedentaceae archaeon
GCTGCTGGATAATATTGAAATAGAATTTGGTGATGGCTTCAATTTCTGATGTGTTTCTTGCACATAATCATGATGTGACATGATTTCATCCCGCTTCTGAATATATTTCCCATCTACAATCTCATCGCCGCAGTTCTTTAGCATGAGGTTGATGCTCTCAACCGAATATTCAAGATGGAATTGTAATCCTATCACACGCCCGTACTCAAATGCCTGGTTCTGACATCCCTCGCTCCCGGCTATTCTTGTGGCTCCAGGCGGTATCTTAAAAGTGTCGCCGTGCCAGTGGAAAGCGGTAAATGTACTGGGAAGGGTTCTGAAAATCGGGGTACTCTTTGCTTGTCTGGTCAATGTTATGGGAAACCAGCCGATTTCCTTATATTTATTTTTGGTAACCCTGCCACCAAGGATATCTGCAATCAATTGAGAGCCAAGGCATACTCCCAGAACTATTTTTTTGTTTGCAATAGCTTCAGCAATAAAATTTTTCTCGTCCCTGAGCCAGGGATATTTTTCTTCCTCATAGACATTCATCGAGCCACCCATGATTACAAGCCAGTCGAAGTCGCTGATATCTGGGAGTTCTTCGTTGTTGAAGAGCAGAGTTCTTGAAATGCTGTGTCCTCTGTTCTTCGCCCAGACCTCGATGTTCGCCAGACCTTCAAACGGTTCATGCTGCAGGGAATGAAGTCTCATAAATATCCTGATTTTTTTCCGGTAATGTTATCAATCTCAACTTTAATAATTCTAACATTATCAACCGAATTTTTTTGATATTGGTGTGCATCACTTGAATAATGTTCTGCTATAATATTTAACGCTCTTATTTTTTCCTCAGGTTTCTCAATAAAAAATGCTTTTCCAGACCCTATAACACTGCAATATTTCATATCCCAATCGCAGGGATTTTCGGATTTTATCAAACCCTCGTGAGTATCAAACTCAAAACAAATCCTGTTATTTTTTTTAATTATATCAATTTTCTTGCCATCTGCTGCGGAATGGAAATACAGGCGGTTATCCCGGTAACCAAAGCACATGGGGACGATATAGGGAGAATTGTTCTCAGAAAGAGCAATCCTGCAAACATCAGATATCGCTATTATTGATTCTATCTCCTTTTTATCTTCGATCTCTTTATCTTTTCTTCTCATTTATCGAACCTGTACGTGTGCAGTACATCATCTGCCCTGATAATGCCTATCTTATTTCCATGTTCTACCACTGTTATATGCGAAGCCTTGCAGCGCTCGAACATCATAATAGCGTCTGAAAGCCATTTCTCCGAATCAATAGTAAGCTTGGGAGAGTGCATCACTTTATCCACTGCAATATCCAGATTTTCTTTCTCTGCCACGCTATGCATGATATCTTCCACTGAAACAATGCCTGCAAGCCTGCCATTTTTGCTGACAAGTACGCTTGGAATCTTAGTCTTTTTCATGAGCTTTGCTACTTCGGTGAGTTTCGTTTCGGCGGGAACAACCACCGGGTTTGGGAGGAGGATGTGGCTTATTTTTGACATATTTATTTAGCTGATTTAGTTTTAATCACCGCAAAGAACGCAAAGTGCGCAAAGCACATAAACAACAATCTTTGCGTTCTTTGCGAACTTTGCGGTGAGATTTCTCTGCTCCCGATCTCTCACCCGACCCTGACCTTCGGCTCACAAACGATATTCTTCTTCGGGCATCCCCGCGCGCACGCGCCGCAGCCGATGCAGTTATCGGGATGAGCAACCGTCATGACCTTGGCGCCGCACAGGTCATCGCTGTTGGGATGCTCGATGTACTCGAAGACGCGTCTGCCGCATATCTTGAAACACTTGCCGCAGCATCCGCAGTTGTTTATGTTGCTGCTCACCACAAAGGTTGGAGTCCAGCTCCCGCCTGAGGCTGTTATCCCGGTAATGTATTCCATGTTTTCACCTCACTGGTGCAGCTTGTTGGGGTCATACTTGTGCCCAAGTATTGCATTTGTCATCTGGTCAAGCAGGTATATCGAGCCGTTGTAGCCGATGATGGGATAGCGATATACTCCTACCCTATCGTACACAGGGAATCCCACGCGGACAAGGGGAATATTCTCATCGTCAGCTATGTCCTTGCCCTTTGAATTACCCACTATAAGCTCGGCGCCGTGGGCTTTCACGACCTCATGGAATTCGTAAAGGTCTGTGCCTTCAAGAATTTGCGTATCAGTCCTGTATTCGCTATTTACTGCTTTAATGTCCGGCGCAAAGTCCCTGTGCCTTGTTGCAGTCATCGCCACTGTAGGAGACATTCCTGCTTCTGCGCAGAACCTGACTATGGCAGAGACGATATCGGGGTCTCCGAATATCGCGACCTTCCTGCCGAACATATAGTGGTGCACGTCCACCATGCAGTCTATCAGGCGTCCGCGCTCAATCTCAATCTCGTGTGGAATCGGTGCCCCGCTCAAGCGGCAGATATTCTGCACAAATTTATCCGTGTTTGTCACACCTATGGGCGCTGGGTCAAGAGCAGCAGGTACGTTGAACTTGTTCTTAAGATATACGGCTGCTGAACCCGCTGTCCTGCAAATCGCTACCGTGCCAAGCGAGTTTGCTGAATCAGCGATATCAGAAAGCCTTGTCCCACCTTCGGGGAGCAGGGGTTTATGCCCTCCCGGCAGTATGGGCGAATCAAGGGTTTCTGAGATATCGGACAGGAATATGCTCTGCACATTCAATATGCGAAGCATATTCTTTATTTCCCTGATGTCGCCGGGGTTAATCACGCCAGTGATAATATTTATTTTATTGTTTGGCTCACCCTTTTGCGCCAGCGTTTCAACAAGCGTCCTCAGGGCATTATCGTATCCCATCAGATGTGTGCCAACATAGCTGGGCGTGGATGCAGGAAATATCTTTATCGATTTATCCTGCAGCGCTTTCTTTGAGATCAGTTTTACATCATCTCCTATGGTCTCGCTCATGCATGTTGTACAGATACCTATCGCCTCTGGCGAAAGTCTTGATTTTATATTCTTTATCGCTTCTGTCAGATTCTTCGCTCCTCCATATACAGCAGCATCCTCACTCAATGAAGAAACTGCTACTTCAGCGCTTTCCCTGAAATGCCTTGCAATATTGTAGCGGGGGTACGTGCTGCATCCCTGCGAGCCGTGCACTAAAGGAACGCAGCCATGCACCCCCATATAGGCAAGTATTGCGCCCATTGGCTGACACATCTTGGGCGGGTTAATCGTTACACTTCGAGTCATTCAGTCCACCACCAGCGGCTTGTTTATGAACTTCCACACAGGGCTGTTGACCGCAACATCGATATCCCTTGCGAAGTTCACGAATCCCTCAAAGCCCGCATACGGACCTTCTTCGTATGAGTGACCATTAACAAAGGGAATTCCAAGCTTGTACGTCAGGTATTTCTCTTTCAAACCTGCGATAAAGAAATCTGGCTTGTACCTGACTAAATATTCCTCCAATTCGAGAGCATTGGGATTAT
>DAHXMQ010000117.1 GCA_027371625.1 Candidatus Methanoperedentaceae archaeon
GCAGAGAGCCCGCAAAGAGGAGATAAAAAAGCAGAGAATAAATTTTATTATCGCTCTTTTGCTTGCAATCCCAATTTCGCTCGGTGACATGGGGCGAAACCTGGGCTGGGGATTTGTGCCAGAATTTCTGAAGAACGATTATCTGCTTTTCATCCTTGCAACAATAGTGATGCTCTTCCCGGGGCGCCAGTTCTTTGAAGGCACGTACAAGGGGTTAATACACGGCGTTACTGATATGAACCTTCTGATTGCCACTGGAACAGGGGCAGCCTATGTCATCAGCGTTGCAGGCACTTTCTTTCTCGGTGGGGCATATAAGCACACGTACTATGATACTGCCGCTCTGCTTATCATGTTCATCGTACTCGGCAGGTACCTTGAGGCACTCACGAAGGGAAGAACCTCGGAAGCAATAAGGAAGCTCATGGGGCTTGCGGCAAAGACCGCGAGGGTTATAGTAAACGGCGAGGAGAAGGAGATTCCTGTCGAGGATGTAAAGGTCAATGATATAGTCGTGGTGAGACCGGGGGAGAAAATACCTGTGGACGGAAGAGTAATCGAGGGTTTGACTGCTGTGGATGAATCCATGATTACAGGTGAGAGCATACCAGTGGAGAAAACCGCAGGTTCAGAGGTTATCGGTGCAACCATTAATAAGACTGGCATGATAAGGTTCGAAGCCACAAAAGTCGGCTCCGATACCGCCCTCGCCCAGATAATCAAGCTGGTCGAGGACGCACAGACCCAGAAGGCGCCAATACAAAAACTGGCTGACATAGTCGCAGGGCATTTTATTCTGGCAGTGCATGCGCTGGCTTTGTTCACATTCTTCTTCTGGTTCTTTATCGGATTTGAATATTTCAAAGTCCCCATAACCTTCGGTATGGCTACCTCACCGTTCCTTTTCTCGCTTCTCATATCCATCACCGTGCTCATAATCTCATGCCCGTGCGCTGTAGGTCTTGCTACCCCGACTGCGATCATGGTGGGTACAGGCAAAGGTGCGGAGAACGGCATACTGATAAAGGGAGGTGAGGCACTCGAGAGAACGCAGAAGCTGGATACTATCGTGTTTGACAAAACAGGCACCCTGACAAAAGGCGAGCCTGAGCTTACCGATGTTATTGCCGTGAAAGGCAGCGAGGAGGAGGTGCTCGGGCTTGCAGCGATTGCGGAGAAGGGCTCCGAGCATCCGCTTGCAGAGACGATACTCAAAGGTGCAAAAGAGCGTGGCATAGAAGTCCCAGATGCTGAGGGGTTCAGGGCAATACCGGGGCACGGCGTGGAAGTTAAATATAAAGGAAAAAGAATTCTCATAGGTACGAGAAAACTTTTGATAGAGAACGGCTTTGACATTACGTCCTTGAACGGCAGGATGGAAGAGCTTGAGCGTGATGGAAAGACTGCCATGCTGGTATCAGAAGATAACGAATTAGCAGGCATAATCGCCGTGGCTGATACGCTGAAAGAGACATCTCAGGAAGCGGTGAGCAGCCTGCACAGGATGGGATTCACGGTTGCCATGATTACAGGTGATAATAAGAGAACGGCAGATGCGATATCAAAGAAAGTAGGGATTGATCGGGTGCTTTCGGAGGTGCTTCCTGAGGAGAAAGCACTTGAGATTAAGAAGCTTCAGGCAGAAGGCAGAAAGGTGGCGATGGTTGGGGACGGCATCAACGATGCCCCGGCGCTTGTGCAGTCCGACGTTGGCATAGCAATAGGGAGCGGCACGGATGTTGCGATTGAGTCAGCCCAGATTGTGCTCATAAAGAACGATCTGCGGGACGTGGTAAAGGCTATACGGTTGAGCAGGCTTACGCTCAATAAGATAAAGCAGAACCTTTTCTGGGCATTCTTCTATAACTCAGTTGGCATTCCAATAGCAGCAGGCATACTTTATCCTTTCACACACCCGCCTTTTTTGCTCAATCCTGCAATTGCAGCCGCGGCAATGGCTACAAGCTCGGTTTCTGTTACTACGAACACGCTTTTGATGAAGCGCATAAAGCTTGGGTGATATTATGGAGAAAAAGTCGTATTACAGTGTGCTTGCAAGCCTTGCCACGTCTTTTATTATCGTGCTAATATTCTATATGCTTGCAGTGGCTAAGGTGCGTGAGAATCCCCTTTACACGAGCGTGGATGTATATGCAGGCATGGTGTTCGTGTTTATTCTCTCGATGATAGTGTCTGCATCGATATGGCCGGGGATTATTGAAAAGAGGATGAAGCACATACATTTTTGAGCACATCCAAACTCAAAATGGCGCCTTCAAAACAAAAACCCAATTTTCCCACAAAACCTCTCGCGCCCCTTCCGTCATCGCATAAAACCCCGCCGTTTTCCGCACCACAGCAGCCAGCGAAAGCGAAACAAACAGCAACTAAAAACCAAAATAACAATATGGAAATAGCTCCAAGAATAAGCGTGGACGAGAAAGTACGGTTTGGCAAACATGTGATAACAGGGACATTTTATATCCTCGCCACCCTAATATGACCCTCGACAAATAATGTCCACCCGAATCGAAGTCGCTTTCAAAAAAGGAATGAGGGATGCCCTGGGCGAAGGCATTAAAAAAAGGATAGTGGAAGACCTGCGCATCAACGTGGGCTCAGTAAGAACGCTCGATGTCTATACCTTCGACCCCGCTCTCCCTCGCGAAGAGCTTACTCTCCTCGGGGAAAAGCTTTTCGCTGACCCTGTGATACAGGTTTTCTCGGACAAACCACTGACAGAGGATTTCTCATGGCTCATAGAAGTGGGCTTCAAGCCCGGCGTGACCGACAATGTCGGCGCGACTGCAAAAAAAGCCTCGGAATCCATACTGAAAAAGGAGCTTCGTGGAGTTTATTTCTCAAGGCAGTACCTCATCGGCGGGAACATCACGAAAGAGGAGGCGGAGCGGATTGCAGGCGGTCTTCTTGCGAACAGCATGGTCGAGCGATGGGTGATAGCAGGAATAAAGGAATGGGACAAGGAGAAAGGTGTGCATCTCCCGCTTCCTGTGGTGAGGGAAAAACACGCGCCTTCGGTGGCGACACTTGATCTTGACGTATCCGAGGCTGAACTCAAAAAAATAAGCAGGCAGCGGCTTCTTGCCCTTTCGCTCGATGAGATGAAAGCGCTTCAGAGATATTTCAACAAAGCTCCTGTTAAGAAAGAAAGGGAAAAGCTGGGTCTCACTCTTCCGACCGACGTGGAGATCGAGGCGCTGGCGCAGACATGGTCTGAGCACTGCAAGCACAAGCTTTTCAACTCGCAGATAACCTACGAAGACGAGAAGGGAACACAGAAAATCAACTCGCTTTTCAATACCTTCATAAAACGCGCTACAAAAGAAATCAACAAACCCTGGCTTGTTTCCGTATTCACAGACAATGCCGGGGTAATCAAATTCAACGACGAATACAACCTCGTGATGAAGGTGGAGACGCACAACACGCCCTCTGCGCTTGACCCTTACGGTGGTGCGATCACAGGTATTGTGGGCGTGAACCGTGACCCTCTTGGCACAGGCATGGGGGCGAGGCTGATTTTCAACACCGATGTTTTCTGTTTTGCCTCGCCTTTCTACGACAAGGAGCTTCCGCCACGCCTTCTCCATCCCAAGAGGATATTCGAAGGCGTGAGAAGAGGCGTGGAGCACGGAGGAAACAAGAGCGGCATTCCCACTGTGAACGGCTGCATCGTTTTTGACGATAGATATCTCGGCAAACCCCTTGTCTATTGCGGCACGGGCGGGATAATGCCATCAATGATAAACGGCAAACCCTCGCACATCAAGGAGATCCATCCCGGCGACCTGATAGTGATGACCGGTGGACGCATCGGGAAAGACGGCATACACGGTGCTACGTTCTCATCGCTTGAGCTCGACGAGGATTCCCCGGTAACTGCTGTGCAGATAGGCGACCCGATAACCCAGAAGAAGATGCTGGATTTCCTTCTTGAGGCAAGGGATAGAGGATTATACAGCGCCATCACAGACAACGGCGCGGGTGGACTTTCCTCCTCTGTTGGTGAGATGGCGCAGCTCTGCGGCGGCTGTCTCATAGAGCTTGAAAAATGCCCTCTAAAATACCCCGGTCTTGGCCCGTGGGAAATCCTGCTTTCAGAGTCGCAGGAGAGGATGACGCTCGCCGTGCCACCTGAAAAGATAGATAAATTCCAGAAGCTTGCGAAAACACGCGACGTCGAGGCAAGCATAATAGGTACATTCACTGACAGTGGAAAATTCCATGCTAAGTACGGCGATAAAACCGTAGCTTACATCGACATGGATTTCCTGCACAAAGGTCTTCCAGTTATGAAGATGAATGCGCGGTGGTCGCCGCAGAGATTCGAGGAACCTGTGCTTGGAACTGTTGACCTTACTTCTGCTCTTAAAACGCTTCTCTCCCGCCTCAATATATGCTCAAAGGAATACGTGATTCGCCAGTACGACCATGAAGTACAAGGGGGTTCAGTCGTCAAGCCACTGACAGGCGATGGTCCGAGCGATGCAGCAGTTATCCGACCGCTGCTTGACAGCATGGAAGGCGTGGTGGTGGCGAACGGCATATGCCCGCGCTACGGCGATATCGATACCTACCACATGACAGCCGCAGCTATAGACGAAGCTGTGCGAAACCATATCGCTGTTGGAGGCATGTTTTCCCATCTTGCAGGTCTTGATAACTTCTGCTGGTGCGACCCTGTGAAATCCGAAAAGAATCCCGATGGCGAGTTCAAGCTGGCGCAGCTTGTGAGGGCGAACATGGCTCTGTACGATTACACGGAAGCCTACGGGGTCCCCTGCATCTCAGGCAAGGACAGCATGAAGAACGACTATATCATAGGCAGCAAGAAAATTTCGATTCCCCCGACAGTGCTTTTCTCAACTATTGGCAAGATAGAGGATGTGAGGAAGGCTGTGACGATGGACGTGAAGAGACCTGATGACAGGGTTTACGTGCTCGGGATTACGAAGGATGAACTTGGCGGCTCCGAGTATTTCGCTTCTCTTGGTCACATCGGCAACGACGTGCCGAAAGTGAATGCTTCATCCGCGAAGAGGCTCTATATCGCTCTTGAAAAAGCCATTCACGAAGGCACTGTTGCATCCTGCCACGACTGCTCTGATGGAGGATTGAGCGTTGCGCTTGCCGAAAGTGCATTTTCAGGCAATCTTGGTGTGACAATCGACCTGCCAAAAGTGCCTGTCGAGAACATCAAGCGGGCTGATACCATATTATTCTCCGAATCGCAGAGCAGATTCGTGGTTACCGTGGCGCCCGATAACGTGAAGAGGTTCGAGGAGATAATGGCTGGCAATGTGTTTGCCGATATCGGCGCGGTTACGCAGCAGCAGGATTTCACGGTGATGGATGGAGAAAAGGTGATTCTGAGCGCCGGGATTGATGAGCTGAAGGAAGCGTGGCAGAGGACACTGCGGTGGTAATGCCAAAAGTTATATTGAAATAACACCATTTTAGTTATCGGGAGTGATAATGCCCGTCGCATTATTGATGCCGTTGACCTGCCTTTGCTTGTCGATATCGACACTGGTTTCGGCGAAGAGCACAGAAAATTATAGAGTTGTTCGAGGATAGCAAGAGGCTGGAACAGATGCAGGTTCCTCTGTTCATGGAACTGTTCGAAATGTAAATAACCAAAGTATATACGCTAACTTTTTCAGTTTCAAAGCTCTCTTAACAGATAACTATCATATCCATTTTCAATTGCTATTTCATACAACTTTGAATCATC
>DAHXMQ010000153.1 GCA_027371625.1 Candidatus Methanoperedentaceae archaeon
TCTGCTCTTCCTCGTCAAAGTCCATGAATAACTGCTCGCCTGCCAGCTCTTTTGAAATCATCCCGGCGCCAGCGAGCAGGTTATCTGAGAATGTTGTTTTACCGTGGTCGATATGCGCAACCGTTCCTATATTGCGGATAAACTCAGGTTTATCCATCAGTGCAGTCACACGTTCAACCATTTTCTTTCTTTTGCCCATTACGGATTACCTCTTTATTGGAATTTTTTTGTTCTCTATTATTCTATCCTATATAAACACTTTGAAAACAGGGAAAACAGGATGGGGAGTGGAAAATCAGGTTTATTTCATGAGATTATACTGCTGGAATAATCCTAATATTAGGTAATCAATCATTGGAAAGTAATATATAAACTAAAACTCAAAAAAATAATCTATAATCCCAATCGCAAAGTTCCAGTATCTCCTTTAGTATATACTCCTAAGGAGTTAGAGGCACGCATCAGAATAGGTGACGATTTTATAAAAGAAATAATCAAGAAGGGAGTGGTACTGTACGAAAGAACAAGTAGCTAAAGAGTGGATTGAAAGAGGGAAGCACGACTTAAATACTGCAAAAATCCTTCTTAGAGAGGAAGAATATTTTGACGTAGCTGTTTTTCACATTCATCAGGCTATTGAGAAATACCTGAAAGGTTGGCTATCCACTATCTCGACGCTTTCCGCCACCTCTCAATATTTTCCTTCTTGTCCGTTTCAGATTGGATGAAAATTTCATTCGAACATCTTATCCACCCAGTCTTCCATTGACCAATCAATCGCCTTGAAGAATGCCTCGATATAATCGGCTTTCTTAAGTCCGTAGTCAACCATATAGGCATGCTCGAACACATCCATTACAAGAAGAGGAGTTGCACCGCAGAGATGCCCGACATCGTGTTCGTTTATCCATGTGTTGCAGAGCCGCTCAGCCCACGGGTCGTAGTACAACAGAACCCATCCTATGCCGCGCATGGCTCCTGTAGCCTTGAAATCCTTTTCCCAGTTCTCGTATGACCCGAAATCCGAAGCTATCTTCTTGTACAGGTTTGTACTTTTATCGAGATGCTCCCCGCCTTTCACTATATTTCCGAAATAATACTCATGCAGCCTCATTCCGTTAAATTCCCAGCCAAACCGCCGCTTGAGCTCCGCATATTCCGGCGTTCCCGTCTTCCCTTCTTTTAGCATTGCATTCAGTGCATCTGCTACTTTATTTGTATTCGTCACATAGCCCTGGTAGAGCGTGAAATGGTTCTTCAACAACTGGTCGCTTAACCCTTTCGTGCCGAGCAGGCTATCGAAATTTTTTGGTTCGTATGCCATATTTTAACACCCCGTAATTAAGATGGTTTCGATGGTTTTTATACCTTAGCATCATATATGAATCACCTTCCCCAGCGCCGCCTCCGCCGCCTCTGCAAGCGCCTCAGGAAGCGTAGGATGGGGATGAATGGTACCAGCCAGGTCCTCAAGGAAAGCCGCATTTTCAATAGCAAACGAGGCTTCGCTCACCAGCATGGAAGCATCTGCTCCGACAATGTGTATGCCCAGAATCTCGCCGTTCTTTTTCGCCACCACCTTCACGAACCCCTCGGTGCCATTTATAATAGTAAGCGCACTTCCAGAGGCACGGAAGGGGAACCTGCCTGTGATTATTTCATAGCCCATCTTCTTCGCGCTTTCCTCATCCAGACCCACGGTAGCAATCTCAGGCTCGGAAAAGACTGTAGCAGGTATCGCCCTGTTATCGAAGGCGCTTGGCATGCCAGCGATTACCTCGGCAGCCACTTTACCTTCCCTGAACGCCTTATGCGCCAGGAACGGAGGTCCTGCCACGTCTCCGACAGCGTATATCCTCGGGTCTGTTGTTCTTCGCTTCTCATCCACTTTTATAAAGCCCTTTTCATCAACTTCTACTTTTGTATTTTCAAGCCCAATTTTCTCGCTGTTGGGTTTCACTCCGACAGCCACCATTATTTTATTGGCTTTTAGCTCTGTTTTCTTGCCTTCCTTATCGCTGATGGTTATTATTACCCCGCCGTTTTCCTTGCGCATTCCTTCAGTTTTCGAGTTATAATACACCTCTATTCCCAGTTTCTTCATCTTCTGGCTCACCACTTCGACCAACTCAGGGTCGAATTTGGTCAGTATGCGCGGCGAGCGCTGGATTATTTTTACCCGTGTACCGAGCTTGGCATACATCGTCCCAAGTTCGATGCCGATGTAGCCCGCACCTATTATCGCGAGGTCTGAAGGCACTTTCATCAGGCTCAGGGCTTCATTTGAGTTGATAACGAACTTGCCGTCGTAAGGAATCGCGGGAAAATCCGAAGGACGCGAGCCTGTTGCTATTATTGCATTCTCAAACTGTATGGTCTGCGTCTCACCGTCGGGCAATGTAATCCTTGCCTTATCAGATGACTCAAAAAAAACCTCGCCTTTTATAACAGCCACGCCGTATTTCTTGCAAAGATACCCTATCCCGTCCCTGAGTTTTTTCACGACCTCGAACCTCCACTGCTGGAGTTTTTTAAAATCGAATTCAACTGAACCCTTTATTCCTGTATTCCCGGGATTCTTTATTGAGTAGATTAGATTTGCGGCATGGATTAAAGCCTTTGAAGGAATACAGCCGCGATAGACGCAGACCCCGCCGAGGTCGTACTTTTCCACGAGTATAACGTCTTTTTCGAGTTGCGAAGCGCGTATGGCAGCAGTGTATCCTCCTGGACCGCCGCCGACAACGAGAACATCGCACCCAGTAACAATATCCCCCATTACCATTATACCACATCCACCAGCAGCAAATCCGGGTCTTTCAGGTGCTCGATCAGCGTGTTCATGAACCTTGCAGCCTGCGCACCATCGAGAACCCTGTGGTCAAAGGAAATCACAAGGGGCAGTATCTTTCGTATCTTTATCTCGCCATCGATCGCAATTGGCATGTCCCTTATCCTGTGCACGCCAAGGATAGCCACGTCAGGAGGATTGATTATTGGAGTTGAAAAAATCCCGCCTATGCTTCCTATGTTCGTGATGGTGAATGTATTGCCCTTCAGGTCTGGAAGCTTGATTTTCCTGTTCCTCGCTTCCAGTGCAAGCCTTTCGGTCTCCTGCGCCAACTCCATTATGCTCTTCTGGTCTGCGTTCTTTATCACCGGAACCATCAAGCCGTCTGGAGTGTCAACCGCTATCCCGATGTTGTAGTAGTGTTTCAATACTATTTCATTTTTCTCGGAATCAAGGGAGGCATTGAGATAAGGATGCTGTTTCAGCGCCACTGTTACCGCTTTTACAATAAATGCAAGGTAGGTAAGCTTTATGCCCTTCCCCTCTGCCGCTTTTTTCTCTTTTTCACGAAGTTCCACAAGCTCCGTAACATCAGCCTCGTCCATCGAGACCACATGCGGCGCTGTGAACAAGGATTTTACCATCCTGTCTGCTATGGTCTTGCGGATTCCTTTTACTGCAATCCTTTCCTCGAGGGCTTTTACTTCTGGCACAGCCTCTGGAACGGCTTCAGGCACGGCTTCGGGTTTGATTTCAGGCGCCGGCGCTTCCTTGAATTTTTTAACATCCTCGTCTGTAATTCTTCCGCCAGGTCCTGTTCCTGCAACCTTCGACATGTCCACACCAAGCTCCCTTGCCAGGCGCCTTGTCGAGGGAGTTGCCAAGACCCGCTCTGGCACAGCAGGCGGCTTGACTTCAGGTTTTATTTCAGGCTTTGCTACAGGTTTGGGCGCAGGTGCTTCGGGGATTTTTACCCCCTCGCCGGGAAGCGCAAGCGAGGCAAGCACGCTTCCAACTTTTATAACGTCTCCCTCTTTTCCAAAGAGTTTCGCTATCTTTCCTGCCTTTGGCGATGGGATTTCA
>DAHXMQ010000157.1 GCA_027371625.1 Candidatus Methanoperedentaceae archaeon
AGAAAAAATTAATAATATTTTTCTTATGGTAGTTAAGGATTATCCATGCCAATATTGGGGAGGACAGACTTATTGCGTGGGTACAGATGATATTTTAAAGCTAGTGGATGTCGCATCTTTTTTGGAGCCAGTTGGTAAAACAAAAGATCTTTTCCAATTAGGAAGAGAAGTAATAAAAGGATTTTTAGAGGATGAATCCAAAAGAATAGGATCCGAAGCTGTAAATGGATTAAAAAATGGCGAGTATTTTACCATGGGTTTTGTTTTTAGAAATGACTACAAGTTTTTAGATATTTATTTTATAAAATATGGAAAATGGACGTATATTAATACGGTATATACATCATTATCGATAACTCCTACCCCAACATCAATTCAAACAACAAAACAACCTATTTTAATACCTACCTCTTCTCCTTCGCCAACTATTGCTCGTACACCCGAAACTACTGTGACAACTCCGTCTCAGTATCAAATACCAAAAATTGAAAAACTAAAAATAGTGACAGCTCCATCAATTAAAAAAGATGGGGTAGATAAAATTCAAGTTTCTTACAAACTCAGCGAAGGATTCAATCCATTCAAATCTGAAAACTCCCTTCTTACGGCTGGAATTTTCACAATGACAATAAAAAATAAAGTGTCCATTAAAGAAAAATGGGGACTCTTTGACTTACTTACTAGAGACGTTGTAAACCCAATGGAATTCACCAGAACAATCGGAAGGAGCGGGGATGATGTTATTGTAAAAAACGAAGATGGTACTTCAAAAATAATAAACTTTAATGAGTTGGATAATTACTTGAGGTCTTATGACTATCAAATCCCCATCAAAGGGTCTGATTTTAAGAGCGGGTTCTTGATATTTGAATTCTGGGAAGGTACGCACAAGAATGTGTATGCCGAAGTGAATACTGAGTGGTCAATTACCTCAACTACGAATTTTGGCCTTTCAAAGAGTGGTTTGCTTTCTGCAAAGTCTGAATATGTAGCAATAGAGGTAACAAAATGAAATTAGCATGAATGTTATAACTGTGGTTCAACTTTAATACTAAGATTATGGGCTTTCCATGAATCTCACCCAAAATTCACTTAAATCTCAACCACGGTATTTATCTCCTCAAGCGCCTTGGCATAAATCCCCATCCTGTTCAGATAAGAAGCGAGCTTGAGCGGGCGAATGCCGCCCGGGTGGTACGTGATGACAGCTTCGGGCTCGCATTTCTTCACCATGCCGATAAGCCCATCGACATCCATGTGGTCGCTGATATTGATTGTTGGGAACCTGTAACGCATCCCTGTGAGGATGAACTTCCTTGCAGCCTTGACGCCCGTTATTCCCCCCGGCGTGGTGATACGAACCCCGCAATCGCTCTCAAGGTCAGCAAGCGCGCCCGTATTCGTCATAAGCCCTTCAGTCAGCGCCCGTGATACAGGCTCCATCCCTATCTCCCCTGAATAGCCTGATTCGCGAAGCAGTTTCACCGCGCGCTGGGCTTTCCCGAATGCGTATGCGCCGAACGCTACATCTCCGGCTTCCACAGCTTGTCTAAATGCATCGATATCATCGTTAAAATGACATTTCGGATCGTCGGGGTCTCCATAGTTCGCCTCGGTGACCATGAGATCGCATTTCGGCATGTCCTTTGCATCCTTGACATCCCCGGTTACTAAAATCCTTGTCCCGACATCGTTTTCCCAGTAAAAAGCACACGAACCGATAGTATGGTGGGTGGGATATGTTCTTACATCAACGCCGCAGATATCGATTGTTTCCCCGACATTAAAAGTCCTGCCTGCATATTTCTTCCCGTAGAGGATTTCAAGGGCTTTTGCAGTTTCCTCCGAGCACACCGCTTTTTCAGAGAGCATGGCTGATTTTCCGTGATGGTCCGAATGGGCATGGGTAATCAGGTAGGCATCGGGAGAAAAAGAGTTCGTGGTATCTATTGCAAAGGTTAACCTTCTCTCCGCGTTGAAAACCAGAGAAACATGGGGTTTGAATCCCCTTCCGGAGCGGTGCCTGATGGGAAGCACTCCGAGGTCAAATAAAGGTTTCAATAAGATCACTACATCAAGGCTGCGTTTATATCAGCTTCCAGCACGTTTGCACGGGTAACGCCCACGTACCGCTTGAATAGTGTGCCGTCTTTTTCAAGAATCAGCGTGGGTACGGCGTGTATGGTATATTTGGCAGCAAGCTCATTGTTGGTATCGACATCCACTTTCTTGAATTCCACCCTGCCCTGGAATTTCTTTTTCAATTCCTCAAGAATCGGGTCCTGCATCTTGCAGGGACCGCACCATTCTGCAAAAAAATCCATCAGAACAACTTTGCTCATTTAATTTCCTCCTTTATTATGCTGCCACTAAGTATAGTGTTATGGTTTAAAATAGTTGCCTTTCAACCCTCAAGAACTTTTATTATTTCTTTTGTATCTGGAAGCTCAGCAATCGGATAGACCTTCACGAATACCACCTGCCCTTTTTCATCTACGATTATGTTCGCCCTTTCGGAAAAACCGTCCTTTTCCCTGAACAGGTCGTACTCGGATGCAACCTCGCCGTGCGGCCAGAAATCGGAAAGCAGCCTTGTTTTCTTGATGCCCAGCTCTTTTGCCCATGCCTTTTTTGATGGTACGGTGTCAACGCTAATGCCAAGCGCAACGGTATTCAGTTTATCAAAGCTTTTTTTATTCTTCTCAAGCGACACCATCTGCTTTGCGCATACGCTTGTCCAGGCAAGGGGATGAAAGGACAGAAGCACTCGTTTGCCTTTGAAATCTGATAATGTGATATCCTTGTCATCCTGGTCGCTTATTGTAAAATCTGTTGCTTTATCTCCAACACTAACCATTCAATTCCTCCTGTTTCACACCACTTCGGATGTAGAATAATATTTGATTTTTGCCTATATTAAAGTTTTTGAAGCACATATTTCGATTTGTTTTTACGCAATTTCACTTCCTTCACTTCCGCTTTAACTCCCTTATCCTATCAAAATCCCCATCCCCTGAAAATATCGTCTGGCACTATACTTTATTACGAACTGCGCCAGAAGTAGCCTTCATGGACATTGAGCTGATCATCTCCCGTCTCAAAAAACTCTATCCTCCGGGCAAATTCCACTCACCAGACCCCTTCCGCGTGCTCATTGCCACAGTCCTCTCCCAGCGTACCCGTGATGAGGTGACTGACAGAGCATCGGAGAAACTTTTTTCGAAATATGGCTCTGCCACCGCTCTCGCCCATGCAGACGTAGCAGACATCGAAGAATTAATTCAAGAAGTCGGGTTTTACCGCATGAAAGCGCCGCGCGTGAAAGAAATAGCGAGGATAATCAGCAACGATTTTAAGGGCAAAGTCCCCGATGACATGGAAACATTGCTCTCACTTCCAGGCGTTGGAAGGAAGACCGCCAATTGCGTCTTGGTTTACGGCTTCGGCAGGGATGCCATAGCAGTGGATACCCATGTGCACAGAATCTCAAACAGGCTCGGGATTGTGAGCACGAAAACACCCGATGAGACCGAACTCAAACTCAGGGAAGTACTACCAAAAAAACACTGGCGCAGCATAAACGAACTTCTTGTTAGGTTCGGGCGGGAGACATGCAGACCGTTATCGCCAAGATGCGGCGCATGTTCACTTGCTGAGTTATGTCCAAATAGAGGGCAAAAGTAAGAGCTTTAGGGGATATCCTGTTTGCCCAAATCCTCCATATACAGATATTCCTGCGCATACCCGCAGTATTTTCCAAAATAATCCCACGCAAATGCAGCCATTGCTTCTCTTTTCTTGCTCTTCTTTGCACCTTTAAAATATTCGCCATAAAACCTCTCCATTATCTGCTCGATATGCGTATCCACAGGGAATGACTCAAGCTTCCCGAATGCAAAAAGAAGCACGCAATCTGCAATCTTGCCGCCAACGCCATTTATTTTCAAAAGCTCCTCCCGCCCTTCCCGGTATGAGAGGTCGTTTATCCCGCACAGGTCGAATTCATGGTTCGCAACTCTGGAAGCGATTTCAAGGACACGCGGGGCACGGAACCCGAGCCTGCATTCTTCCATGCCGCAGAGTTCGATTCCAGCGAGTACCTCAGGCGCAGGGAATGAATAATAACCATCTCCGATTTCCTCTCCAAAGCATTCGCACATGCGCCTAATCGAATTTTTGATATTCCTGATCGTGTTATTGCTTGAGCAGATATACGATACAAGGCATTCCCACGGGTACTGGCGGATGAGGCGCAGACCCCTGTATTTCTTTATCAACGAATCCATTAAATCATCTTTATTGATCTCTGAATATACCTTCTCCATGTCATCGTCGAGCCTGAAATAATCGCGGATGAATTTTTCGCTAAGAGGCGAATCGATTATAAGCTCATCACCTTCCTGTTTTGCCCTTATGATCTCACCCGATACAACTCCAGTCCACCACTCGTTTTTTTCCCATCTGAAAACCTGACCGCAGGAAAGAGTATGGTCGAGGTTGAAATCCACTGTATCGACTCGGTACATAC